>NZ_CM002917.1:3825852-4060852 GCF_000154705.2 Hoeflea phototrophica DFL-43
GCGGTCGGCCCGGCCTCAATGTGCAGACCATCTGCGCGAACCCGGCCCGCAACCCGTGTGTCGCCTGCGACAAGTGCCGCGGCGCCAGCGGCCTGGATCACCGGAATCAACGCTTCACAGCGCTGCTGGAAGCTTTTCTCATCGATCCCGTGTTGCGGAATGATGACCGAGGCCACGTCGCCGCCACGCAGCGCATTTGCCATAATCTCGGCGAGTTCACCTGCATCGGCAATGTCAGGCGTTACCAGTACGAGGCGGCAGCGGTTGGCGGGGCTGGTCATGAGATATCCTGTCGGGAACAATCTGATGGTCATAATGGCCGATATGGCCAAACATCTGCAAACGGGATAGACCGGCGCGACACAAGGATCAACTGCGCCGATGATGACAGACCCCATCTTCTATGCCGTCGCCATTCCGGCGGTCTTTCTGGTGGGCCTCTCCAAAGGCGGCTTTGGCGGCGCGATGGCGCTGCTCGGCGTGCCACTGATGGCCCTGGCGATACCCCCTGTGCAGGCGGCTGCGATCCTGCTTCCGATCCTGATCGTGATGGACGCCGTGACCCTGTGGAGCTGGCGCAAGCACTGGGACCCCGCAACCCTTTTGATCATGGTGCCGGGTGCGGTCATCGGCATCACCATTGGATGGGCAACCGCCGCCTGGATCACCGATCCGATCATCCGGTTGATCGTCGGCTGCGTGGCGCTTTGGTTTTTCGCTCGCTATGTGACCCTGGCACTTGCTGCAAGGCGCAACGCCAGTCCGGCACCAGCGGATGAGCACCGGCCCGTCAGGGGCGGACTCTGGGGAGCGTTGGCGGGATTTACCAGTTTCGTCTCCCATGCCGGAGGCCCGCCCTACCAGATCTACACCTTGCCGCTCAGGCAGGATCCGAAGGTGTACACAGGAACCAGCGTCCGGTTTTTCGCGATCATCAACGCGATCAAGCTTGTGCCCTACTTCGCCCTGGGTCAGTTCGACATTGCCAACCTGTCGACGTCTCTCGTACTGGCGCCGATCGCGCCGGTGGCAACGCTGGCGGGCGCCTACATCGTCAAGCGCATGAAGCCAGAGATCTTCTATCCCTTCATGTATGCAATGGTGTTTCTGACCGCGCTCAAGCTGATCTGGGACGGGGTTGTCCACCTATTGGCAGGATGACAGAGCGGCGCGCAGGTGATTTGATGGTGTGGATCCAACAAGCAGCATGAACGGGACCACAAGCGTGACCGCCAATCCTTATGAAACCGACCTCAACCGCCACGCCGCCAACTACCAGCCTTTGACGCCATTGGTGCATCTCGAGCGGGCGGCGCTCATCCACCCTGATCACATCGCGATCATACATGGCTCCCAGCGGACGAGCTATGCGATGTTTCTCGAGCGCTCGAAGCGGCTCGCCAACGCACTGGGCAGCGTTGGCATCGGCAAGGGCGACACCGTTTCGGTGATGCTGTCGAACACGCCCGCAATGCTCGAGGCTCACCATGGTGTTCCGATGACCGGCGCGGTTCTCCACTCCATCAACACCCGGCTTGACGCACAGGCCATCGCTTTCCAGCTCGATCACGCAGAAACCAAGGTGCTGATTGTCGATCGCGAATTCTCGGCCGTCATGGCTGAGGCATTGGCGCTGGCTGCCGCAAAACCGCTGGTGATCGATTATGACGACACCGAATATCCCGACGATGCGCCCTTCGCCAAGGGCGAGCGCATCGGAACCCATGACTATGACACCTTTGTCAGCGCCGGAGCCCCGGATTTCATTCGATCAGCCCCTGACGACGAATGGGATTCAGTGTCATTGAACTACACCTCCGGCACCACCGGCAATCCGAAAGGCGTGGTCTACCATCACCGGGGCGCTGCACTTATGGGATACTCCAATGTCATCGCATCAGGCATGGGCAGGCATCCTGTGTATCTTTGGACATTGCCGATGTTCCATTGCAATGGCTGGTGTTTCCCCTGGACGCTCGGCGTCGTCGCAGGCACCCATGTGTGCCTCCGCTGGGTTCGCGCCAAGGCAATGTATGATGCGATCGCCGATCATGGCGTTACCCACCTGTGTGGCGCGCCGATCGTCATGTCGACCCTGCTCAATGCCCCGGAAACGGAAAAACGCGACTTCTCCCAGACCGTAAGCTTCAACACCGCCGCGGCTCCCCCGCCCGAAGCAGTGCTTGCCGGCATGGCTGATGCCGGTTTCGAGGTGGTCCATCTTTACGGACTGACCGAGACCTATGGTCCCGCCGTCGTCAATGAATGGAAGTCGGAATGGTCAAAACTCGACCGTTCCGAGCGCACAGCCAGGAAAGCCAGACAGGGTGTGCGTTATCCCGCACTGGAAGATCTGGCGGTGTTGGATCCCGAAACCATGGAAAACACACCCGCCGACGGCGAAACCATCGGCGAGGTCATGTTTCGCGGCAATATTGTCATGAAGGGCTACCTCAAGAACCCGGAAGCCAGTGCCGAAGCGTTCCGTGGCGGATGGTTTCACTCCGGCGATCTTGGTGTCATGCACCCCGACGGCTACCTGCAGCTCAAGGACCGCTCCAAGGACATCATCATATCCGGCGGCGAGAACATCTCGTCGATTGAGGTCGAGGATGCGCTGTACAAACATCCCGCAATCATGGCTGCAGCGGTCGTCGCCCGGCCCGATGACAAATGGGGCGAAACGCCATGCGCCTTTGTTGAACTGCGCCCCGGTCAGACGCTGAGCGAAGCCGAAGTCATCGAGCATTGCCGCGGTTTGCTGGCGCGCTTCAAATGCCCCCGTTCGGTTGTTTTCCGCGAAGTCCCGAAGACTTCGACCGGAAAGATCCAGAAATTCCTGCTGCGCGAAGAAGCCCGGTCTCTGGGCAATCCTTGAAAGCCTGCCTCGCCGGCAGGTCTCCGGGGTCACCTTGTCCTCCGCTGATCACAGTGTTGGGAAAGGTCTTGGCGAAGGACGCGGCGCTGTAGCGCCAAAGTACTTTTCTGCCAATGTATCGAACACTTGCCGGTGGGAAAGGTTTGTCTTAGCTTCACTCCATGACCAAGGATGTTTTCCATGCCATCGCCGATCCGAACCGGCGCCATCTTCTGGAGGAGCTGCGGCGGCAACCGCAAACGGTCAATGAGCTTGCCGATGGATTGCCGATCAGCCGGCCCGCGGTTTCCCAGCACCTGAAAGCCCTGCTCGACAGCGGCCTGGTCACGGTGGAGAGCAAGGGCACAAGCCGCATCTATGCCGTCAGGATGGATGGCTTCATGCATGTCAATCTGTGGGTCGACCAGTTCTGGTCCTGACGCTTTATCCAGCTTCGCCTATCGGCCAAAACTCACACTTCAAAACAAAAGGTGCGAGAGACGATCCCCCGCACCTTGTCATGGACGTGTCATACAAATCTGTTCAATGTTCGGTATGAGGCCTGAGACGGTTGATCTCGTCCTTGAGACGCAACTTACGACGCTTGATATCGACAATCGTTTCGGTATGGGAAGAAGGCTGTGAAAGTACGACCCGAAGCTCGGCTTCAAGTTCACCATGTTTCTTCTCAAGCGATGCGAGATGAGCGTCAATCGACATAGGCGACTCCTTTTTTGGGAAGCCCGACGCCGAAACGCCGGGGCGTTGGTTTCTTGACACTGCAAAGTGTGCCACGGCTTTTTCAGTTTGTCGAAGACGATTCTTGAATGGGGATAACTTCCCGTTACCACTGATTCTGTGATAGTAGCCCCGGCATGTTAAACAGTCGGTCCTAGGCACCGGCGGGTTCGGTGAGACGGGGTAGTTGCATGTCCGACCAGGAACAGGCGGAGATTCGCATGTTGGTGGCGCGATTGCGCCATGAGCATGAAGACTTTGACGTTGCCATTAACGCCATGATTCAGACGGGATGCGATCAGTTGCGCATCCAGCGAATGAAGAAGAAAAAGCTGGCGATCAAGGACAAGATCACCGAGATCGAAGACCAGATCATTCCAGATATTATAGCCTGAGCATGGGGAGCGGAACATGACTCTCACCCGGACCTGCAAGGTGGTCGTAATCATGGGCAGCCAATCGGATTGGCCCACGATGAAACACGCGGCCAACACTCTGGAAGAGCTGGGAATCGGCTGTGAGGCGCGAATCGTTTCTGCGCACCGCACGCCCGACCGGCTGGTCTCATTCGCCAAGGGCGCCCGTGATGAGGGCTTTCAGGTTATCATCGCAGGCGCCGGTGGGGCTGCGCATCTTCCAGGCATGACTGCGGCATTCACCCCCTTGCCGGTGTTCGGCGTTCCGGTCGAATCCAAAGCGCTGTCCGGCCAGGACAGCCTGCTGTCGATCGTCCAGATGCCGGCCGGCATTCCGGTGGGAACGCTCGCCATCGGCAAGGCCGGTGCAATCAATGCAGCATTGCTCGCAGCCAGTGTTCTGGCTCTCTCGGACCCGGATCTGGCTCAACGCCTCGATGCCTGGCGTCAGGCGCGTACCGATGCGGTCGCAGACCAGCCATCTGACCAGCCATGAGCGTCGCACCACTCAAGCCGGGCTCGGCAATCGGAATCATCGGTGGCGGCCAGCTTGGCCGGATGCTGGCCATGGCTGCGGCCAGACTCGGATACAAGACCGTGATTCTCGACCCGGCCCCCGAAGCGCCGGCAGCCCAGGTCGCCAACAGGCAGATCGTTGCGGCCTATGACGATCCGGCAGCGCTGACGCAAATGGCCAACCTGTGCGACGTGGTTACCTACGAATTCGAAAATGTTCCGGTTGCAGCCGTCGAGTGGCTCGAGGCGCGGCTTCCCGTTCGTCCCGGTTCGAAAGCCCTCAAGGTGGCCCAAGACCGGCTGCTGGAAAAAGCCATGGCGCGCGATCTGGGCGCGCAGACCGCCCTTTTTGCGCCAGTGGCAACCCGCTCCGATCTTGATGCCGCGATGGCTGTCACCGGCCTGCCTGCCGTGCTCAAGACCACAAGGCTGGGCTATGACGGCAAGGGACAGGCGAGGATTGTGCGCCCGGAGGATGCCGATGCGGCCCTTCAGGCCATGGCTGGACAGATGGCGGTTCTGGAAGCCTTCGTGCATTTCGAGTGCGAAGTTTCGGTGATCGCTGCACGCGGCCTGTCAGGGGAGGTGTGCGCTTTCGATGTCGCTGAGAACATTCACCGCGATCATATCCTTCACACATCCAAGGTGCCCTCAGCGCTCGGGCCTGAAGCTCAGACACAGGCACTCGGGATCGCCGAGGCGATCGCCAGCCATCTCGACTATGTCGGGGTCTTTGCTGTTGAGTTCTTTGCCGTGCGTGACGGCGAACAGCATCGCCTACTGGTCAATGAAATGGCGCCGCGTGTGCACAATTCCGGCCACTGGACGGAAGCTGCCTGTGCCGTGTCGCAGTTCGAGCAGCACATTCGCGCCATCACCGGACTGCCACTGGGCAACACAGGGCGCCATTCAGACTGCGTGATGGAAAACCTGATCGGCGATGAGATTGACACCATTGGCGAAATCGCCACCGAAAAAGGCGCGGTCATCCATCACTACGGCAAAGCCGAGGCGCGCCCCGGACGAAAGATGGGTCATGTCACAAGGATCACTCAAAAGACTGCATAACTGCGCGGATCTCGCCGGGAAAGCGGCCTGTCGCGGTTGACAACAAATTCGCAAGCCGGTAAATGCCTGCCAACCGATGCGCGCCCCTGGCTGGCGCGCTTTTGATTGAATGGGCTTTGCCCACATAACTCGCGGATCAGAACAATGAAGATCAAGAATTCGCTCAAGGCGCTCAAGGCTCGTCACCGTGACAACCGTCTGGTTCGCCGCAAGGGCCGGGTCTACATCATCAACAAGCAGAACCCCCGTTTCAAGGCTCGTCAGGGCTGAAACAGGCGGCCGCTTGGCCCATCACTGAAATTTGCATTTGATCTTTGGCGCAGACGGACTAACTTTCCGTCATGCGCCATTTTCAGTTTACGATTCTGCCTGTGACCGTAGCCGCGAGCTTTGCCCTTTTGCTGGCATCGCCTCTCACTGCACTGGCACAGACCGAAGCGGCCAAACCGGCTGCAAGCTCCCTCACCGAGGCAGCCGATCAGCTCGACAGCCTGTTTTCGGAACTCAAGCGGGAACGCGACACCAACCAGGCCAAACGCATCAGCGAACGCATCTGGGCGCGCTGGCGCGATTCAGGCAGCGCCACCACAAACTTGCTGCTGCAATGGGCCGACAAGGCCATGGCGGACAAGAAAAACAGCCTCGCGCTCGATCTGCTCGACCAGGTGGTGGTGCTGATGCCGGACTTTGCGGAGGGCTGGAACCGCCGTGCCACCTTGCACTACGCAATGGGCAACCATTCCAAATCGATGGCCGACATCAACCGCGTGCTGTCGCTGGAACCAAGGCATTTCGGAGCCATGGCCGGAATGGCCGCCATTCTGGACGCATCGGGCAATGATGCACTGGCGCTGAGGGCCTGGGAGCAGATGTTGGAAGTCTACCCTGCCAACAAGCAGGCACAGACAAAGGTCGGCGAGTTGGCCGACAAGCTTGCGGGCAGCAAAACCTGACCCCCGCAAAACCAGTCCCGTGCCGCACCGCCAAGCCGGGGGCCATTTCAGACAAGGGCCACAGCTACGGCGATCCGTCCCATGCCTCTATCTAGAATTCGAGTGACCATGTTGAGTCTTCTGGCCACCATCGTCGTCCTGATTGCGGGTCTGGCGATCTGGAGCAACGTCAAGGCAAGAGAAATCGAAACACGATTTCCGGCCATCGGAGAGATGATCGATGTCGGCGGCTATTCAATGCACGCCGTCCATCTGCCACGGCTTGACAGTGCCGATCTGCCACCGCTTGTGTTCATTCATGGGGCCAGCGGCAATCTGCGCGATCAGATGACGCCGTTCAGGCCCATGCTCGAGGGTCGCGCGGAGATGCTGTTCATCGACCGGCCAGGACATGGCTGGTCCGAACGCGGCGGCCCGGAAAACCAGACACCCGACGGCCAGGCTGCGGCGATAGCCCGCGCAATGCAGGCCAAGGGGATCTCAAAGGCGATCATCATTGGTCACTCCTTTGGCGGAGCCATCGCAGCGAGCTTCGCGCTCGATCACCCGGACATGACTTCGGGACTGGTGTTCCTGGCGCCGGCGACCCATCCCTGGCCGGGCGGCGTAAGCTGGTACTACGACCTCACATCCATTCCCGTGATCGGGTCATTGTTTGCTCATACACTGGCATTGCCTGCAGGGCTGACACGGCTTGAAAGCGGCTCGTCCTGCGTGTTCGCACCGAACCCCAAGCCTGAGGACTATGTCAGCGGCACCGGGCCGGCCCTGGTGCTCAGACCAAGCGCCTTCCGCCACAATGCGGTCGATGTCGCCAACCTCAAACCCTATGTGACGCGGGTGTCACCACGCTACACCGAGATCATGGCGCCAACAGTGGTCATCACCGGCGACAGCGATTCGGTCGTGCTTGCGCATATCCATTCCGAAGGACTGGCCCGTGACATCAAAGGAGCAGAGCTCCTGTGGATCCGCAATCTCGGACACAAGCCCGACCATGTAACAACGGAGTTGGCAGTGCGCGCCATCGAACGTGTCGCCGGGCTTGATGTCGATCTGCAGGAAGCCGGAAGGCGCGCGGAAGCTGAACTCTCTGCCGACAACTCAATTTGCCCCGGAGAGGCATCTCCGGGGACATGAGCTTACTTGAAATGGCAACTGGCGTGAAAACGAGACCTAGATTCCAGTCATGCCGTCAGAGCCGATATATGCGATCCGCAGCATATTGGTCGATCCCGGAGTGCCAAGCGGCACACCCGCAGAAATGATCAAACGGTCCCCAGGCTTGCCGAATTCCTCTGCAAAGGCGATGCGGCAGGCGCGATTGACCATGTCATCCAGATCGCTCGCATCATCCGTCACCACACAATGCAGTCCCCAGACGACCGAAAGCCGGCGAGCCGTCTGGATCACCGGCGACAGCGCAATGATCGGCACTTGCGGCCGTTCGCGTGCTGCCCGAAGGCCGGTGCTGCCCGAAGACGTGTAGCAGACAATTGCCGACAGATGGAGCGTTTCAGCGATCTGCCGCGCGGCAAGCGAAATCGCATCGGCGCCGGTGGCATCAGGCTGCGGGCGCTGCGAATAGATGATGCTTGGATAGTTCGGATCCCGCTCGACCTTGCGGGCGATCGCCGCCATGGTGGTAACGGCTTCGACAGGATAGTCACCGGCGGCAGATTCAGCCGACAGCATCACCGCATCCGCACCTTCAAAAACAGCCGTTGCCACGTCGGACACTTCAGCGCGGGTCGGAACCGGCGCGGAAATCATGGATTCAAGCATCTGCGTCGCGACCACGACCGGCTTGCCTGCGCGGCGGCAGGCGCGCGTCAGTTGCTTCTGAATGCCAGGCACCGATTCGATCGGCATCTCGACACCAAGGTCACCACGCGCAACCATCAGCGCATCTGACAGCTCGATGATTTCGTCGATCCGCTCCAGCGCCTGCGGCTTCTCGATCTTTGACATCAGGCCAACCCGGCCACGGGCAATCTTGCGCACTTCCGCCAGATCCTCGGGACGCTGGATGAAGGACAGCGCCACCCAGTCCACGTCGTCCACCGCCAGAACGGCATCAAGATCGGCACGATCCTTTTCCGTCAGCGCGCCGACGCCCAGCGTCGTGTCGGGAAGGCTCACGCCCTTGCGATCGGAAATCTTGGTTCCGCTGACCACCTTGCAGGTGATCGACGTCTTGTCCGATTCGACAGCAAGCAACTGCAGCCGCCCGTCATCGATCAGCAAGCGATGGCCCGGCTGAACAGCCTCGAGGATTTCCGGATGCGGCAGGAACACACGTTTCGCGTCACCCGGCTCATCGCGATTATCGAGCGTGAATGTCTGCCCTGCCTCGAGCGTGACAGCTCCATCAGCGAATTTGCCGACCCGGAGCTTTGGCCCCTGAAGATCGGCAAGAATGCCAATCGGCCGGCCGCAGCTCGCCTCCACCGCTCTGATACGCCCCACCAGCGTGCGCATGAGCTCATGACTCGAATGGCTCATGTTGATCCGGAACAGGTCCGCGCCCGCTTCATGGAGTTTTTTGATCATTGCCTCATCGGACGACGCGGGTCCGAGTGTTGCCAGGATTTTCACCTTGCGATGCCGCTTCATTAATTATTGCTTTCTTGCGCTTCCGGAGCGTCTGAAAGCTGGACCATCCAGCTGCCTTGTCGCCCGGTGTCATATTCCTTGAATCCCACGCGCTGAAAGCCGCGGGCGAAACAATCCTCGACGCCGACAATTCGGAATTCATTGTCAGCCACACACATATTGATACCACCGGCCCAGCGTCCACCACCACCCGCGTCTTCCGCGTAGAGATAGTAGTAGCGCGACTGCAGCTGCCCTTCGATGAGAGTCGCGCAGGAATTGGCAGGAATCTGCCACCAGCCTTCGGTCACCCAGCCCTCTGCGGTCCTGTATCCTATCGCCCCGCCGACCAGCGACTGAGTACCGTTGCAGACACGGAAATCCGCCTTTGCGTCTTCAACAGATGCCAACATCAGAATGCCGGCCACCATCGGTATCAGCACCGCAAACCTGGACATGAAGGAAAAGGCGTTTGGCAACTTTCGAAACATCAATTTCGGTCAGTCTCCGCTCATAGCATGTGGGTTGTTTTTTGCGACGCGGGCCGGTGAAAGTCAACGAAAGACACGAGACTATAGTCAAACATCCCAACCTATGATCCGACATGGCACCGAAATTGGCCGTTGCCGCGCCCGACAAGCAGCTGCAGGCGCTTGCTCACGGACCGCGGCTGTGCAATTGATCCGTCCAATCTCAGTCCACCCTTTACCATGTGTTCAAACCTGCCATGTCCGGCTTTGCGCCATTCGAAATCATTCCAGGCGACCCACATCCCGCACTGGTGATCCTGGCTGATCATGCCATGAACCGGCTGCCGCCGGAATACGGTGATCTCGGCCTGCCCGCAGAAGCGTTTTCGCGCCACATCGCCTATGACATTGGAGTTGAAGCCGTGACCCGCGGGCTGTGCGCCCGCCTTGGCGTTCCGGGCGTCCTGGGTTGCTTCTCCAGGCTGTTGATCGACCCGAACCGCGGAGAGGACGATCCGACGCTGATCATGAAGCTGTCTGATGGAATGGTGATTCCCGCCAACCATCCGCTTGCGCCTGAAGAGCGTGAGCGGCGCCTTGATGGTTTTCATCGCCCCTATCATGATGCCGTCGCGACCGTCATCGCGGAAACCCAACGTAAGTCCGGCAAAGCGCCGCTGGTGATTTCGGTTCACTCCTTCACCCATGCATGGAAAGGTGTTCCCCGGCCTTGGCATGCGGGAGTCTTGTGGGACACGGATCCGCGCGCCGCGCAGACTCTGATCGAACGCTTACGCGCAGACCCGGCCTTGATCGTTGGAGACAACGAGCCCTATGACGGTGCATTGCGCGGTGACACCATGCACCGTCACTGCTCGACCACCGGCCTTGCTCATGGATTGCTGGAAATCCGACAGGATCTGATTTCCCACCCCGCAGGGATCGATTCCTGGATCGACCGGCTCACCCCCATCCTCTCCGAGATGACCGCACTGCCTCAAATGCACGAGATCGAGCTGCATGGCTCGCGAGTGATCTGAGCAGGGCCAACACAAACCGGGATAATCGGCTGGAAAGCTCTAAACACCCTTGACCCCGCCGCGGGCTTTGGGCACTTGGAGCGATCACACAAACAAGCTCACCCATCCGTCCAGGAGTGTCCCCATGTCTGATGCCGGCGCCGTCGCCCGCGACCAGCTTCGTTCCTTCGTAGAACGCATCGAGCGGCTGGAAGAAGAAAAGAAAACCATCGCTGACGACATCAAGGATGTCTATGGCGAGGCCAAGGCCATGGGGTTCGACGCCAAGGTGCTGCGAAAGGTTGTCGCGATCCGCAAGCAGGACGAGAACGACCGGCTTGAGCAGGAAGCAATTCTCGACACCTATCTGCATGCGCTCGGCATGGCTCCGGAGCCTGAAGGCGCAAGCTGATCAGGCCTGCATTTTCGGCCCGAAAACGGCCACCGCTCACTTGCAAATACATCGACTTGAAAACCCATCAGTTTTGATCGGTTTTCATCGGACAATCAAAGTGTGAGTGAGCGCCGGCATCAATTGCCGAAGCGGGCAACCGAAATGAAGTTCACCGCGGATCCGGTGAACTGGTTGTGTGGCAGTTCACCGCCATTCGGAGCGAAGCCGTTGGCATAAACCACCTTCGGGGCGGCCCTGAGCTGCGAGACCACGAAGCGCTGCACACTCGCCGGTGGCGTCGGCATTGTCTTGACTCGTTCCCGCGTCAACGCCCAGTTCGATATGATGGTTTCTGTGAGCTTCGGCTCGGTACGGGTCGCCGCACGTTGCAGCTGGCCCGCGGCGGATGCCGCGTTTGGCCGGTTGCCCTTGCTCGAGACCACCGTTGCAGCAACGGGTCGGCTTCCGCGTTCGACAGGAACCAGCGCCGCCACTTCAACCTGTACAGGACGATCTGCCACCAGATCCACCGGCCGATTTCCTGGACGGCGAATGGGCAGTGGGACAAAATCCTCACCTGAAGGCAATTTTGCAAGAACTGGTTCGGTTACGATCGCATCACCGGATACCAGTGTTCTGCTGGCGACCTCCGCTGGTTCCGCTGTCTGAACAGCAACAACGGGCTCTGCACCGGAAAGCATTCGCGCCCTGATCTGATCGGGCTCGGGAAGCGCAGCCACTTCAACAGCAACTGGTGGCGCAACCGCAGGCGCGGCTCGCTCGGCCAGCAGTTGCGGAACCGGCGCGCGGATCAATGAAAGATCGACCACCTCATTGGCCGGAGATGCCACCTCGGCACTTGCCGCTGCGGCAAAGGCATCGATTTCTGCCTGCGCCGGCAGGACCGGAGCAGGCGGCACAAGAGCCGCAACCACGGTAGGCTGCTCGATTGCAGGCCGCGCCACCGGCACCGGGGCGTTGAGCGGGAGCTCGGGAAGGCTCTCAACAGCAGCAGGCTCAGGTGCAGCGGCCGCCACCGGCAAGGCGGCAATTTCCGTGCGTGGAGGCGCCGGCACCGGTTTCGGCGCGGCTGCAATCGCATCGGGCTCTTCATCTTCATCCCCGCCGCCGAACAAAGCCGCGAGCAACCCTCCACCCGAACGACCGGAATTGCTGTTGCCGCCACCTGAAGACGCAATCGCTCCGCCTCGCGCCTTGTATTCGGCGAGGGCCACATTGTAGCCAGGCAATTTCTTACCATCGGGAGGAAGATGAAGCGTTTTGCCGTCAGGGAACAACCGGGTCAATTCCTGACGGCTCATCCGCGGCCAGGCACGCACGCCCGCTACATCCAGATGCACGAACGGAGAGCCTGACTTGGGGTAATATCCGACGCCGCCGCCCTGCAGTTTCATTCCGATTTCACGCAGCTTGGAGACTTTGACGCCGGGAATGTAGAAATCAATGGCCTTACCAAGCATATGCTGGCTTTTCGTGGCTTGCCCACCACGGGTCCGTCGCAACATGGCATTGGTCGCGGGAGACCGGTAGGCAGAGACCACATGAATATAGTCCCGGGCATTGGCTTGCCTGTAGACTTCCCAGACCAGATCAAACAGCCGCGGGTCCATCTTGGTCGGCTCATTGCGCCGCCAATCCCTCAGAAACCGGTTGAGCTTGTTGAGGCCGGCCTGATCATAGCGCCCGTTGCGCTTGAAGACGATCTCCGCACGTTCCTTGGTGTGAATGTAATAGAGCTTCAGCGAACGGGTTTCGGCAGATGCGCTTGAAGTCGCCGTAAGCCCGGCCGAGACAACGATCAACCCGAGCAGCACCAGGCGAACTAGGCGCGAAAAGGCGCTGGCGCAGATGCCACGCCTGCTATTTGCCAAAGACGCTGTTGCGACCGACACCTGATCTGATTCTGCTGTCACTGTCGCCAATGCTGTCCCCAGAAGCCGGAAAAGCCGTGATCCATACCCTTTGAAGGGCAATTGCGGTGACACAATGGCATTTCTGCCACCGGTCGATGCAAGCACCCTTATAGTGAATGATCACTTAACAAGGAATGAAGCAGATCAATTCGGCAACAAGACTTTTCAGCACCGATCAGGACTGGTCGCAGGCAAACCCGCGCTGGCGCTAGGCTGCCTGCTGCCCTGGGTCGTCAGGGTCGATGGCATAATCCTTGAGCTTGCGGTAGAGCGTCGACCGGCCGATTCCGAGCCGCCGCGCAACCTCGCTCATCTGGCCGTGGTAAAATGACAGCGCAAAGCGGATGAGTTCTTCCTCGATCTCGGCGATCGGACGGACTTCCCCATCCACCGATACCGCATCAACCGCCGGGCGGGCAGGCTCGATGTACTGCCGCTCAGGCGTGGTCGGCGCGGAATCATGGAGAGCCGCCATTGTTTGGTGGCCACCAGAAGGTCCGGATTCCGCCGCGCTTTGATCATCCGTCTCAAATCCAGACATCTCCGAAGAGGCGAGCTTGTAACCCGGCATCTGCGCTTCGATCTGAGGGAACAAGTCGCGGGTCAACAACCCGCCATCGCAAAGCACGATCGCACGGTGAATGGCGTTCTCAAGCTCGCGAATGTTTCCTGGCCAATCATGCCCTGTGACAAGCGCCATGGCATCAGGCACGATGCCTGTGATATTCTGGCTAAGGGTTTCAGACGAGAAGCGGGCAATGAAATGCCGCACCAGTTGCGGAATGTCTTCCTTGCGCTTGCGCAGCGCCGGCACATGAATCGGAAACACATTCAGACGATAGTAGAGATCCTCGCGGAATCGCCCGGCCTTGACCTCCTCGATGAGGTCCTTGTTGGTGGCTGAAATCAACCGGACATCCACTTTCTGGGTCTGACGCGCGCCAACGGTCTCGATCTCGCCCATCTGAACTGCCCGGAGCAGCTTTACCTGCACTTCGACAGGCAGCTCACCGATTTCGTCAAGGAACAACGTGCCCCCATCGGCCTCGGAGAATTTGCCGACATGGCGTTCGGAAGCCCCGGTAAACGCGCCCTTTTCATGGCCAAAGAGGATACTCTCGACCAGATTTTCGGGAATGGCGCCGCAATTCACGGTAACAAACGGTTTGCTCCGGCGCGCGCTTTCCGCCTGGATTGCACGCGCAATCATTTCCTTGCCAACACCGGATTCGCCTTCCAGGACGACCGGGATCCCCGAACCAGCGGCTCGGCGGGCGAGCGAGATCACGCGGTCCATGGACGGGCTCGCCGCAACAATTCCGCCAAAGCCTGCTGCACGGCTGCGCGCTCTCGGTGCGACCGGGGTGCGGGTGGCTTTGAGCGCATTGGCGATTGAGAGAGCCAGACGCTCCGGTGAAACTGGTTTGACAACAAAATCGAATGCACCGGCGCGCATCGCCTTGACCACCATCTCGATCCCGCCATGGCTGGTCTGGACAATCACGGGGATCCTGGACTTTGCTGCCGTGAGGCGTTCAAGCACCTCAAGCCCACCCATCTCGGGCATCATCAGGTCAAGCACAAGCGCATCAATGGCCGGGCCATCGGACATCAAGCGTTCCAATGCCGCTCGGCCATTGTCAAACATTTCGCAGGTATGCCCGGCAGCTTCACCCGCCGCCTTGAGCAGCCGGCGCTGCACCGGATCATCATCAACAATCACAATTCGACTGGACACGGATTTTGCTTCCTTGTTCTTGCGATAAGGCTGGATGGATATCGCCTGAAAGCCACACTGCCTGCGAAACCTGAAAATCGCATTTCGGGAAAAGATTGCATTTTAACAGCCGCTGCCCGTAAAACCGGGGCGTCTCATTGCCGTCCCCCCGCTTTGAAAGTGAGAGCTCCGAATGCCAATGATTTTTAAGCACGTTGCGCCCGTGCACGCAGCCATGACTGCGCGAAGTGCCGATTCCGAATTGGGGGACTTGCCCGGTTGGAACCTCGACGATCTTTACCCTGGCCCTCAATCCGCCGAATTCACTTCCGACCTTTCAAAGGCACGCACCCAAGCAGCAGACTTCGAGGCTCGCTGGAAAGGCGGTCTCAAAGCTGCGGTGAACGCAACCGCGGATGACGGTCTGGGCGCTGCAATTGAAGCCTATGAACGGCTCGAGGAACTGATGGGCAGGATCATTTCCTATGCCGGGCTGACCTATTTCACCGACAGCGTGGATCCGGCCAAGGCAAAGTTCTACGGAGATGTCCAAAGCGCCATCACCGACATCAGTGCGCACATTCTGTTCTTCGCACTCGAGCTCAACCGGATCGACGACGCTGTTATCGATGCCTGCATCGATAACGACAGCCGCGCAGCCAGATATGCACCATGGATCCGTGATCTTAGGCTCGACAAACCATACCAGCTCGAAGACCGGGTGGAGCAATTGTTTCACGAAAAATCGGTGACCGGCCGGGCGGCATGGAACCGTTTGTTCGATGAAACCATGACCAGTCTTGAGTTCGACATCGATGGAGAGCACTTGCCGCTTGAAGCCACGCTTTCAATGCTGCAGGACGCTGACGGCGAAAGGCGAAAGAAGGCCGGGCTGGCGCTGGCGGCCACATTCAAACAGAATTTGCGCACATTCACGCTGATCACCAACACGCTCGCCAAGGACAAGGAGATCTCCGATCGCTGGCGCGGTTTTGAGGATATCGCCGACAGCCGCCATCTTGCCAACCGGGTCGAACGCCCGGTTGTCGATGCGCTCGCCCAGGCTGTTCGCGAAGCATGCCCTCGGCTATCCCACCGTTATTATGCCATGAAAGCCCGCTGGCTCGGACTTGAGAAGCTTGAGTTCTGGGACCGCAATGCGCCGTTGCCCGAAACGCCCAAGGCGACCATTCCATGGGATGAGGCCAAGAACACCGTCCTGTCAGCCTATCATGGCTTTGCGCCCGAGATGGCGGACATTGCGCGCCGGTTCTTCGACCGGCAATGGATCGACGCACCGAGCCGGCCGGGCAAGACCTCTGGCGCTTTCGCCCATCCCACCGTGCCATCGGTGCATCCTTATGTGCTGGTCAACTACCTCGGCAAACCACGCGATGTGATGACACTGGCGCATGAGCTCGGCCACGGCGTGCATCAGGTTCTGGCAGGCGCCCAGGGCGCACTGATGGCGTCAACACCGCTGACACTTGCCGAGACAGCATCCGTGTTTGGCGAGATGCTGACCTTCCGCGCGCTTCTCGAGCGCACCGAAGACCGGCGCGAGCGCAAGGCAATGCTGGCGCAAAAGGTCGAGGACATGATCAACACGGTGGTCCGCCAGATCGCCTTCTATGAGTTCGAACGCCGGGTCCACACAGCGCGCCGGGAAGGCGAACTGACATCAGAGCAGTTGGGAAAACTCTGGCTCGATGTTCAGTCCGAGAGCCTCGGGCCGGCGGTAGAGCTATCCGAAGGCTATGAGACATTTTGGGCTTACATTCCGCACTTCATTCACTCGCCGTTCTATGTCTATGCCTATGCGTTCGGCGATTGCCTGGTGAACTCGCTTTATGCCGTATACGAGAAGACCCCGGACGGGTTCCGCGAACGCTACTTCGACATGCTCAAGGCCGGCGGCACAAAGCACCATTCGGAACTGCTCAAGCCCTTCGGTCTTGATGCCTCCGATCCCGGCTTCTGGAACCAGGGATTGTCCATGATCGAGGGCTTGATTGACGAGTTGGAGGCAATGGAGGGCTGAGCACGCCGATTTCGCTTTATTGTATCAGGGAAGTATGATTTAGGCCGCTCTTACCACGCGAGTGGCCGCATGTGTGGCTGCGCGAGAAGCGAACGGAGCAACGACATGGCCAATCAGGATTATCCGGTATACGGCGAAATCACCGGACCGATCGTCATGATCGGATTTGGCTCGATCGGCCGGGGCACGTTGCCGCTGATCGAACGCCACTTCAAATTCGACAAAAGCCGCATGGTGGTCATCGATCCCCGCGATACCGATCGTGAGCTCCTCGACAAGCACGGCGTCCGCTTCATCCAGGAAGCCGTCACCATCGAAAACTACCGTGATTTGTTGACGCCCCTGCTGACCGAAGGCGAAGGTCAGGGCTTCTGCGTCAATCTTTCGGTCGACACTGGCTCTCTGGATTTGATCCGGATGTGCCGGGAAATCGATGTTCCCTATATCGATACCGTGGTTGAGCCCTGGCTCGGGTTCTATTTCGACACCGAAGCATCAAATGCCTCGCGCACCAACTATGCGCTGCGCGAAACCGTGCGCAAGGAAAAGCGCAAGAACCCCGGCGGGACCACTGCTGTCTCCTGCTGCGGCGCCAATCCCGGAATGGTGTCCTGGTTTGTCAAACAGGCGCTGGTCAATCTGGCCAAAGACACCGGTTTATCCTTTGAAGAGCCCTCGCAAGAAGATCAGAAAGGCTGGGCAAAGCTGATGGAAAAGCTTGGTGTCAAGGGCGTTCATATCGCCGAACGCGACACCCAGCGGTCGAAATCTCCCAAGCCGATGGATGTGTTCTGGAACACCTGGTCGGTGGAAGGCTTCATTTCCGAAGGCCTGCAACCCTCGGAACTGGGCTGGGGCACCCATGAGACCTGGAAGCCGAAAAACGCGAAAAAGCACAAGCAGGGCTGCAAGGCGGCGATATATCTCGAGCAACCGGGCGCCAATACCAGGGTTCGCACCTGGTGCCCGACACCAGGGCCCCAATACGGCTTCCTGGTCACCCACAATGAATCCATCTCGATCGCCGATTTCTTCACCGTCTCGAGCAAGAAGGGCAAGGTAAAGTACCGCCCCACCTGCCATTACGCCTACCATCCCGCCAATGACGCAGTGCTGTCGTTGCACGAGATGTTCGGCAATGGCGGCAAGGCGCAGTCGCAACTGCATGTGCTCGACGAGAATGAACTGGTCGACGGCGTGGATGAGCTCGGCGTGCTGCTCTATGGCCATGAGAAGAATGCCTACTGGTTCGGCTCCCGTCTTTCTCTTGAGGAAACCCGTCGCATTGCGCCCTATCAGAACGCCACCGGCCTTCAGGTCACTTCGGCAGTGCTGGCAGGAATGGTTTGGGCTCTGGAAAATCCCAACGCCGGTATCGTCGAGGCGGACGAGATGGACTACAAACGCTGCCTTGAAGTGCAGATGCCCTATCTCGGCCCGGTGGAAGGACACTATACCGACTGGACCCCACTGGACGGCCGCCCCGGCCTGTTCCCCGAGGACATCGATGAAAGTGACCCATGGCAGTTCCGCAATATCCTTGTGCACTGAGCTGTTTGCACAGCCCTTCCGGCTAGCCTGACCGGAAGGGCACACATTGTGAAACTGCCTTGCTTTCGCCGCGTCTGCGCGGCATTCTTGCGAGCACCAATCCAGTTGACGTCGGATCGAGGGGATACCGCGCCATGAATACACTCCGCATCTTCGTAATCGGCATCCTCGCCGCCATTCTCGCAGCCTGCCAATCGGCAACCTACAGCCCGCGTCCGATGGCAATCCAGCCACAGGGCGTTGAAGGGGAATGGGTCGACCAGAATTCGAGAGTATCCGGAGTTGATACTGCCGGGCAGAGATCCGGCTCGGAATTGGTCGTATCGACAATTCGCGGCGGCCGTTTTGAGTCGCGTTCGTCAGCCAGTGGTCTACTGGTCGCGCAGGGAACCTACACCGAGCTCTCAGCAAATCTTATCGAGATCAACGTGACTCCGCTATCCGCCGGCCGGGCACCATCAGTGGTCCGTTGCGCGCTCGCCAGCCAGTCGCAGCTCAATTGCACCTCTTCCACAGGAGCTCAGTTTACGCTGGTTCGCCAATCCGTCGGCTGACACAGCAGAAATTGCAGTTTCGGGAGGAGACAACAGCACATGACAACGCATTTTGATGAATTGGAGACCCGCGCACCGGAAGTCCGCGAGGGCCAGACACTTTTGGCGCTTCGCAATCTGCTGGCCCAAGGCCTGACACGCCTGCCAGCGCTTGCCGCCTGGCTTGGCAATCCTGACCCCGGCAGCCTCACCGACCGCCAAGCACTGGCGAAACTGCCGGTCTTGCGCAAGCCGGATCTGATGGAAATGCAAGCCGCCAATCCACCCTTTGGCGGCCTCGCCGATGCTGATGCTCTGAAGGGCAACCGGGTGTTCATGTCACCCGGCCCGGTCTGGGAGCCGCAGGGCCTTGGCATAGACCCATGGCAATCCGCACGCGCGCTGTTTGCCGCGGGCTTTCGCGCAGGTGACATCGTTCACAACAGTCTCGCCTACCACATGACGCCGGGCGGCTTCATTCTGGACGAAGGTGCGCGCGCTTTGGGCTGCCTCGTCTTCCCTGCCGGCATCGGCAACACTGAAGCCCAGGTTGATGCCGCCAAATGGCTCAATCCGACCGGTTTCACCGGGACACCGGACTACCTCAAGGTCATTCTCGAGAAAGCCGACGAGATGGGTGTTGATCTCTCCTCGATAAAACGCGCCATGGTCTCGGGCGGGGCACTGTTTCCGTCTCTGCGACAATATTACACCGACCGCGGTGTGAGCGTGCTCCAGGCCTACGCCACCGCTGATCTCGGCGTCATCGCCTATGAAAGTGCCGATTCCGATGGCGCGCCGCACCCCGGCATGATTGTCAGCGAAAACATGATCGTCGAGATTGTCAGGCCCGGCACCGACGATCCGGTTGTCGATGGTGAAGTCGGAGAATTGGTGGTGACGACGCTCAATCCCGGCTACCCGTTGATCCGATTTGGCACCGGCGATCTTTCGGCGGTTTTGCCCGGCGCGTCTCCCTGTGGCCGCACCGGACTTCGGATCAAGGGCTGGATGGGCCGCGCAGATCAGCGCACCAAGGTCAAGGGCATGTTTGTCGATCCCAAGCAGATCGCCCAGGTGCTCGCCAAACATCCCGAAATCGCCCGCGCACGGCTCGTCGTCAGCCGTTCGGGCGATGCTGACACGATGGTTCTGAAGGTGGAACCGGCGGCCAATGCAAGCCCGGAAACTGCAGCCGTGGAGGCGACCTTGGGATCGATCGCCAAGCTGCGCGGCGGCGTCGAGATTGTGGCTCCCGGCAGCCTGCCCAACGATGGCAAGGTGATCGCCGACGAACGCGACTATTCCGCCTGATCAGTGCCGATTTTCATTCCGCGTTGCACACCGGCTCTTGAAGTTCGTCGCCGATAGTGAAACCATCGCCAACGGTCTGCTGAGACACCTCCACAAAAGGGGTGCCGGCATTTAGCAAGCAGCGAAACAGGGAGCTGTTCCATGAACACATTCATCAAGCGCGCACTTTTGTCCGCGTCTGCGCTGGGCTTGAGCTCAGGCGTGGCACTGGCGGATTTCACGCTCGACATCTTGCACATCAACGATCTGCACTCGCGCATCGAATCGATCAACCGGTTCGACTCCACCTGTTCCGGTGAGGACGAGATCGAAGGAAAGTGTTTTGGTGGCGTCGCCCGCGTGAAAACGAAGATTGATGAGCGCCGTTCTGCACTCACCGATGCCGGCGCCAATGTGCTGGTGCTTGACGCCGGAGACCAGTTCCAGGGATCGCTTTTTTACTCCACCTACAAGGGCAAGGCAGCGGCCGAATTCATGAACGGCATCGGCTTCGACGCCATGGCCGTCGGCAATCACGAATTTGATGATGGCCCTGAAGCCCTGCGTGATTTCATCGACATTGTTGATTTCCCGGTGATCTCGGGAAACACCATCAGCGGCGCCAATTCGGTGCTCGGTGACAGTGTTAAACCCTACCTGATCAAGGAAATCGGCGGTGAAAAGGTCGCTATCATTTCGGTTCTCGCGGCCGATACCGTCGAAACCTCATCACCTGGCCCTTCGGTCCTGATCCTGGATGAAATCGACTATCTCAAGGGAGCGGTCGCTGAACTTGAAGGCGAAGGCATCAACAAGATCATTCTGCTTTCGCATGTCGGCTTGCCGATGGACGAAAAGATTGCTGCAGAAGTCGATGGTATCGATGTGATCGTCGGTGGGCACAGCCACACGCTGCTTTCCAACACTCAGGAAGGCGCAGCAGGTCCATACCCGACAATGGTAACCAGCCCTTCGGGTGTCGATGTGCCGATCGTCCAGGCCTATGCCTATTCGAAATATGTCGGCGAAGTGAAAGTGACCTTCGATGATGCCGGCAAGGTCATCAGTGCAGAAGGTGAGCCTCACCTGCTCGATGCATCTGTCACCCCTGATGAGGATTTCCTCGCCCGGGTTACAGAGCTTGGCGCACCGATCGAGGAGCTTAAGAACAAGATCGTTGCCGATGCAACCGATACGATTGAAGGCTCCCGCGATGTCTGCCGCGCCATGGAATGCGCCATGGGCAACCTCGTGGCCGATGCGATGCTTGACCGCGTTTCAAGCCAGGGCGTGTCGCTCGTTATCCAGAATGGTGGCGGCTTGCGTGCTTCGATTGACGCCGGCGAGATCACCATGGGTGAAGTGCTCACGGTGCTGCCGTTCCAGAACACCCTCGCCACTTTTGACCTCAAGGGCTCCGACGTGGTCGCAGCGCTCGAGAACGGATTGAGCAAGATCGAAGAAGGTGCAGGCAGGTTCCCGCAGGTTGCCGGCATGCGCTACAGCTTCGACAAGGATGCTGAGGCCGGGTCGCGGGTCGTCTCTGTCGAGGTCGCGGATGGTGACGGATTCACGCCAATCGATCCCGAGGCCGTCTATTCGGTTGCGACCAACAACTACATGCGTGGCGGCGGTGATGGCTATTCGATCTTCCGCACGGACGGGATGAACGCCTATGACTACGGTCCGGGCCTCGAGCAGGTGGTGGCTGACTATCTTGCTGCCAATTCTCCTTACACGCCCTACACCGATGGCCGCATCATGGCAGCAGCCGCTGTAGCCGAGACTCCGGTTCAACTGCCCGAGCCGCCAGCTGAGGCGCTTGAACTGACCACGTCAGCACCCGCAATTACTGCAGAGGCTCCTGCGGCTGAACCTGCGATGGCCGGCAAGGAGCACGTTATCGCTTCCGGAGACACGCTGTGGGATCTCGCCAACACCTATTATGGCGACGGCACAATGTGGTCGAAGATTGCCGAAGCGAACCCTTCGGTTGACGCGGCCGATCTGATCATCGGCGCCACACTGATCATTCCGGCAATATGATTTTGCGCTGGTAGCGAACAGAGGACCCGGCTTGCCGGGTCCTTTCTTTTTCTATGTAGGCGAAAAGCCGCAGGCACAGCCAATTGATCTGCGCCACGATGGGACTATGCTTGTCATGAGGACGAGGCTGCGACGCTAACACTGTCACGAGCCTCATTTGCAGAAAGTTTCATCCACCCGGTCCAAATCTGCGTAGGGATCAGGGAAACGCGGTCATCATTTTCATGCGATGGCCCCACGTGATATCCGAGTATCATTTGCGCCATGAGCACGTTAGACCGACGCGCGGGGCTGTAGAGACAATGAAATGGACGCGACATTGAACACCCATGTAATGCTATCCGATGACACGAGCCGGGTTGTGGGCGAACTTCCGCCGGAACACCCACCGGTAAAAATCCAGAAGGTCGGCGTCCTGCTGGTCAACCTCGGCACCCCCGATGGCACCGACTACCGTTCGATGCGCCGCTATCTAAAGGAATTCCTGACCGACAAGCGGGTTATCGAATGGCCCCGCGCGCTTTGGTACCCGATCCTGTTCGGCATAGTTCTCAACACCAGACCCAAGCGCGTCGGTAAGGCCTATGAGGAGATCTGGAACAAGGATCTCGACGAGAGCTATCTGCGCACCTACACCCGCAACCAGTCCGACATGCTGGGTCAGGCGCTTGCAGGCCACCCTTCGATCATGGTGGAATGGGCGATGCGCTACGGCCAACCCTCGATCCCGGACAAGCTGCAGGCGCTCAAGGATGCCGGCTGTGATCGTATCGTGCTGTTCCCGCTCTATCCGCAATATGCTGCAGCCACCACCGCCACCGTCAATGACAAGGCGTTCCAGGCCATGATGGACATGCGCTGGCAGCCAGCTTTGCGCACCGTCCCGCCCTACCATGACGATCCGGCCTATATCGAGGCCATTGCTCAGTCGATCGAGACCCACCTTGCAAGCCTGGATTGGGAGCCCGAAATCGTGCTCACCTCGTTCCATGGCATTCCACAGTCCTACTTCCTCAAGGGCGATCCCTATCATTGCCAGTGCCTCAAGACGGCGCGGCTGGTTCGCGAACGTCTTGGCTGGTCCAAGGAAAAGCTTATGCCAACCTTCCAGTCCCGCTTCGGGCCTGAGGAATGGCTGCAGCCCTACACCGACAAGACCGTAGAGAAACTGGCTCAGGACGGGGTCAAGCGGATTGCTGTGATCAATCCCGGATTTGTCTCCGACTGCCTCGAGACGCTTGAGGAGATCGCCGGTGAAGCAGGCGAACTGTTCCATGAGAACGGCGGCGAGCACTTCACCCACATTCCCTGCCTCAATGACAGCCCAGCGGGAATGCAGGTGATCGAGACCATCGTGCGGCGCGAGTTGCAGGGCTGGATCTAATGCATGTCGCACTCAAATGGATTCAATTGAGTGATAACGTACATGCATTAAATCAAAGTGTTAGAGCGACCTTTGTGCGTCCGATTGGACTCACGGCGCTCTAAGCGTCCGCAGCTTGCGGAACTCCGTCAAGTTCAATGATAGAGAAATCTGAAACGGACTGGCCGCCCCACCGGGGCGGCCATTTCTTGTTGAAGTGCATGAAAGCCGATTTTACGAGATAATCGGCACTGGTGATTGCAAGCTTGTGCGGAAATACTTACCTCTTGAACAGGGGCGGCGGATCGCGTCGACCCGATACCGGATCTTGGGAGGTCGTGCCCGTGTTGGGACTTGATATCACCGTCATCATCATTGTGGTCATTGCGCTCCTGGTTCTGGTCTCCAGCATCAAGACCGTTCCCCAGGGTTTTGCCTACACCGTTGAGCGCTTTGGGCGCTACACCAAGACACTGACGCCCGGCCTCAATCTTATCGTGCCTTTTGTTGATCGAATCGGCCGCAAGATAAACATCATGGAACAGGTGCTCGACATTCCGACACAGGAAGTGATCACCAAGGACAATGCGTCCGTTTCCGCTGATGCCGTGTCCTTCTATCAGGTCCTCAATGCAGCAGAGGCCGCCTATCAGGTATCCGATCTTGAACAGGCACTGCTCAATCTGACCATGACGAACATCCGCTCGGTGATGGGATCGATGGATCTCGATGAATTGCTGTCCAACCGCGATGCCATCAATGATCGCCTGCTGCGCGTGGTCGATCAGGCCGCAGCGCCATGGGGCATCAAGATCACCCGTGTTGAAATCAAGGACATCGCCCCACCGCGTGATCTGGTCGAGGCCATGGGCCGCCAGATGAAGGCTGAGCGCGAAAAGCGCGCCGAGGTGCTCGAAGCCGAAGGTGCACGGAATTCCCAGATCCTGCGTGCCGAGGGCGCCAAGCAGTCTGCCATTCTGGAGGCCGAAGGCCGTCGCGACGCCGCATTCCGTGACGCCGAGGCTCGGGAACGTCTGGCCGAAGCTGAAGCCAAGGCCACCGAGCTTGTTTCTGACGCGATTGCCGGTGGCGACGCCGCTGCAATCAACTACTTCGTCGCCCAGAAATACACCGAGGCACTCGGCAAGATCGCATCGGCAAACAATCAGAAAGTCATTTTGATGCCGCTTGAAGCCTCCGCGCTGATCGGTTCACTCGGCGGCATTGGCGCCATTGCCAAGGAGGTCTTCGGCTCTGACGGTGAGCCGGCGCCTGCCCGCCGCACCAGCGTTCCGCCCCGGCCACGCTCAACCGTTACGGACAGACCTGCAGGTGGCTCCCCGTTCGGCGGTGATTCAGAGCCAAACTCATGATCAGCGCCTTGGCAAGCGAACTCGGCCCATGGAGCTGGTGGATCATCGGGCTCGTCTTTCTGGGCCTCGAGATTCTTATCCCTGGCGTCTTTCTGCTCTGGATCGGGCTTGCGGCACTGGTGGTTGGCGCTCTGTCCTTCATGTTCTGGGACATGGCGGCATGGAGCTGGCAGCTGCAGTTTTTGATCTTCGCCGTGCTGTCTCTTGTCTTTGCCATGGTCGGCCGTCGGGTGTCTCGCGCCGGCGGCGACAGCGATCAGCCGATGCTCAACCGCCGGGTTGAGGGCCTTGTCGGCCGGACAGCGACCCTAGAAGAGCCAATTGCGGAAGGTCAGGGCCGGATCAGGCTTGATGACACCACATGGATTGTCCATGGACCTGAGCTGCCCGCGGGTGCGCGCGTGCGCATCGTAGCGGCGCAGTCCGGAAGTCTGACAGTGGAAGCGGTCTGAGTGGCTCGTAGAAAATAATCAGGCCACGCCGATCCTCAGCAGATCGTGGAAATGCACGATGCCAAGCGGCATCTGGTTCTCATCGGTCACGATCAGCGCGCCAATCGCATTCTTGTTCAAAATCGCCATTGCCGTGCTCGCCAGCGCGGTTGGAGCAATGGTTTTCGGGTTCCGGGTCATGATCGCGTCAATCGGTTGATCAACCAGGTTCTTGCCGAGGTTGCGGGCCACATCGCCATCGGTGACAATTCCGATCAGGCAGCCCGACGCATCGGTGACACCGACACAGCCGAACTTTCTCTCTGACAATGTCATGACTGCATCCGGGGCCAGAGTTCCCGAGGGGACCAGAGGCACGGCACCGCCAGTGTGCATGACATCAGCGACATGGGCGAGGTTCGCACCAAGCTGGCCTCCGGGATGGAAGGTGTGGAAATCACCTGCGGTGAAACCCTTGGATTCCAGAAGCGCCACGGCCAGCGCATCTCCAAGGGCCAATTGCATCAGGGTCGAAGTCGTTGGCGCTAGGCCATGAGGGCATGCCTCCTGTTCGCGCGGCAGCCCCAGAACGATGTCGGCCTCACGCGCAAGCGTCGAACTGCTTCCCGAAGTAAAGGCAATCAGCGGGATCTGAAAACGCCGGGAATAGGCAAGAATGCCCTTTAGTTCTGCCGTTTCTCCAGACCATGACAGCACTATTATCGCATCATCGCGGGTGATCATGCCGAGATCACCGTGATTGGCCTCTGCCGGATGTACAAATTGTGATGGAGTGCCGGTGGAGGCCAGCGTAGCTGCAATCTTTGCGCCGACATGGCCGCTTTTGCCCACGCCGGTAACAATAACCCGTCCTGAGATCGAGCCGAGTGCTTCAACTGCACGTACAAACGGTTCGGAAAGCCCGTTTTCCAGTGCCGCGGCCAGCGCATCAAGACCGGTTCTCTCGGTCTGTATGGTGCGTCCCGCCGACCCCAGAATCTCTTCGGCAGGAAAGTTTGAAAGTATCTTCTTCATGTCGTCGCAATATCGCTTTGCACGCGCGCTGTCCATCATGCACATAACGGCGATCGCGTAACCCGAACGAAACCTTGCGTTAACCACAAGTGTTTACGGTTTGAAAAGATTTGGAGCACTCCGGACCCGAACACGCATGCGCGATTGTAAAACAAGATTTCAGACGTCACTGGCGGCCCGCACCATCCGCCATGGCCTTGGCGTGTCGACCGCCTGCCTGTTCGTCGGCATGGTCACCGCGCACGCACAAACAGCATCCAGCGGAAGCACACTGATCGAGCGGTCTCCTCTGCGCGGAACCACAGCGTCCACACCGCAATCAACCGGCCCCTACCGTGCTTCGACACTCTATGGTGCCCTGCCCGGAAACCGGGACACCACGGACGATGGACCGGAAGACGAAGCGGTGTTCGACAGCACGGGGACAGCCAGTTCCGTGCAACTCCCGCAAGCCACCGGTTCAATATCCACTGTTGCGGAGGTGGACCAGGCGGATTTGGATTATGCCGCAAGTCTGGCGCGCCAGAACCCCCGCATTGAAAGCGTTGACGGATTGCCCGTTGCACCTGTCGCGGACCCTGATGGTGTTCCGGGCTTCATGATCGGCAGCTTGACGCTGCGGCCAACCCTCAGTCAGCGCATTGTCCACGAATCGGTCCGTTTCAGTGATAGCAAAACCAGCCGCGTCTACAGCGAGACCACGCTTTCAGGCACGGTTTTTTCTGACTGGGCGCGCCATGAGCTCTCCCTGACCGGATCGGGAACCTGGCAGGAGAACCTGTCGGGAACCGGCACGGAATCGCCAAATGCCAACCTTGACGCGCTGCTGCGCCTTGACCTGATCAACGACATCACCGCGACGGTCGGTGCTGGCTACAGCTACTATGAGGAAAGCCAAACCGACCCCAACGCCATTGCGGGCGCCACCACACAGTCCGGCATCCATGAGGCCCGGGCCAGCTTCGGCCTGCAAAAGGAATTCGGATTGCTGCGGGGAACGTCAACCGTTGAACTTACCCGCACAATGTATGGCAATGCGACACTTGCGGATGGCAGCAGTGTGAACGTCGATGACCGTGACACACTCGACGTCGAGTTCACCAAACGCATCGGCTACGCCATTTCCCCTGCGCTGATTCCATTCATCGAGGCTTCGGTGGGCCGGGAGAAATACGACCAGAAAATAGATTCAACCGGCGCAGAACGCTCGTCCAACACCTATGCCATCAGAGCTGGTGCGGAAATCGATCTGGGCGAAAAGCTTTCCGGCGAATTCGCGGCCGGCTATCTGCGCCGCTCTCTGGACGATGCCCAACTCGACGACATTTCGGGATTGACGCTTGATGGCGATCTGGTCTGGTCGCCACAGCGTGGCACAGAGCTCAATCTCGGACTTGCCACGACAGTGGAGGCCGCGACGACCGCCGGCGAAGCCGGCGCAGTCGTCTATGAGTTCGACAGCGGCCTGTCGCATGAGCTCAACAGCGCGCTCGTCGCCCGGCTCGGTGCGACTTATGAGTACCGGGACTATGACAGCGGTTCAAACCGCAGCAATCAAACGGGCTATGGCGCGTCCGCCGGCCTGACCTGGAACATCAACCGCTACCTCGATATGGATGCGGATGCCAGCTACGAGAAAATCGACGAACCCGGCCGCACCGATGAGGAAACCGTCCGGGTCGGCCTTGGACTTCGGCTGCGGCGTTGATGGCAAGGCAGCGACTGCCGCACCGGCTCGGGCTCCGGGCCAAGGCTTGCTGGCTTCAGGATGCTGCGATCAATCGCTTGAGGCCTTCCGCAACCATCGGCTTGATATCAGGCCGGGCTAATGCATAGGCCACATTGGCCAGGATAAACCCATCCTTGGATCCGCAATCATAGGTGTCACCGCCGAACCGGTAGGCCGAAAAAGGCTGACTCTCGGCAAGTTTCAACATGGCGTCCGTGAGCTGGATTTCGTTGCCTGCACCGCGTTCCTGATGTGCCAGGATGTCAAAAATCTCCGGTTCAAGAATGTAGCGACCATTGATGAAGTAGTTTGACGGAGCGGTCCCCTTGGCCGGTTTCTCCACCATCTCGGTAATACGGAAACCGCCTTTCAGTTCCTCGCCCTTGCCAACGATGCCGTATTTGTGGGTCAGTTCAGGATCACATTCGCCAACAGCGACGATGTTCCCGCCAACGGCGGCATAGAGTTCGACCATTCCGGTCATACATCCAACCTCGGCGCGCATGACCATGTCCGGCAACAGCAGGGCAAAGGGTTCGCTTCCAACAATATCGCGTGCGCACCAGACTGCATGTCCAAGACCGTGCGGCGCCTGCTGCCGGGTGAAGCTGGTTGCCCCTGCCGAGGGCAACATGTCCTCGAGCGATTTCAGTTCAACCGTCTTGCCACGCTCGCGCAAGGTTGCTTCGAGCTCGGTCTGAATGTCGAAATGATCTTCGATGACACCCTTGTTGCGGCCGGTCACAAAAACAAAATGCTCGATCCCGGCGTCCATTGCCTCTTCCACCACATACTGCACCACCGGCTTGTCCACCACGGTCAGCATTTCCTTGGGCACGGCTTTTGTGGCAGGCAGAAAACGTGTCCCCAATCCGGCAACCGGCAGAACCGCTTTTTTGATCTTACGCGTTGTCGTCATTTCTTTTCCTCATTCTTCATGAATGTATGATGCCGTCAGATGATCTCGGCGACCCAATTTGAACGTAGCGGGAAAGTCTTAGGAACTGGCGAAGGCTTCACGCCCCAACGGAACATGGTAAACGATTTATTGACGCCTTTAGGCTACGCTTTCGTATCACTTACCTTCAAGACCCTAACAACAGGATGTTTGGAACATGCTCCGATCACCCCTAAGTCTGATCCGCGCCACAGCCGTGAGCCTTGCGATCGGCATTGCCGCTCCGCTTCCTGCAAAAGCAGATGCCGGATTCCGGCAATGGGTTGCGAGCTTCTACAGCACTGCAGCCAAGTCCGGCATTACGCAGGCAACCTACAATGCGGCGTTCAACGGCGTGACCGCGCCCGACCCGCGGGTGCTGGAAAAAGCACGCTTCCAGCCTGAGTTCACCACCAAGGTGTGGGACTACCTCGATTCACGCGTCAACCCTTATACCATCGCCAAAGGCCGGGAAATGCAGGCCCGCCACGCCAGAACCCTGGCTGCCATCGAGCGAAAGTTCGGAATTGACGCCTCGGTGCTGCTCGCGATTTGGTCCATGGAATCCAATTTCGGCGAGATTCTGACAAAAACAGACCGGCTTCATTACGTTCCGCAGGCCCTCGCAACACTCGCCTATGGCGATCGCAAGCGCGCCAAATTTGCCCGTCAGCAACTCGTTGCAGCCCTCAAGATTCTGCAATCCGGTGACATTGCGGCACGCGAGATGACTGGCTCCTGGGCCGGAGCTATGGGCCACACCCAGTTCATCCCCACCAGCTATCTCGCCTTCGCAGTCGATGCAGATGGCAATGGCCATCGTGACATCTGGAATTCCATTCCCGATGCATTGGCAACCGCTGCAAACCTGCTCAAGAAGAACGGCTGGCGGACAGGCGAGACCTGGGGTTACGAATCGATCGCTCCGCGCGGAGGATCGAAATACGAGGGTCAGACCAAGACGCTCTCGCAATGGGCAGCTCTGGGCTTCACCCGTCCGGGCGGCAAAGGGTTTCCCGTCGGCAACCGGCGCGCGGAACTCAAAATGCCCGGAGGGGCAAACGGCCCGGCGTTCCTGATGACCAAGAACTTTTTTGTCCTCAAGCGCTACAACAACTCCGACAGCTACGCACTGGCAGTTGGCGTCCTGGCTGATGAAATCGCAGGTTTCGGCGGCGTCGATCAGCGCTGGCCCCGCCCACCGGGCACTCTTGACGTGAAGGAAAAGTTCGAACTCCAAACACGATTGAAGCAACTCGGCTTCTATGACGGTGAGATCGACGGCAACATCGGCTCGGGTTCACGCGCTGCAATTGCTTCCTTCCAAAGCCGCGCAGGCTTGACCGGAGAAGCGCTTCCGTCGCAAAAGGTACTCGAAGCGATCCGCCGCTACCAATAGCCCGACGTGGCGGATCCCTCAGGTCCAGGCAATTGGCCGCAGCGACCGCAACGGAGTTCGCAACTCGTGCATATGCGCCGCACAGCAGTATTGATGTTGACCGTGATGCTCTTAGGCATGGCGCCAGCCCTGCTCGCCACGCAGACCGCTACGCCCGCCTCGGCGCAAGAGCGGGTCGAGCGCAAGTCAATCCTGCAACTTCTTTTTGGGAGAAAAAATACGGTCCGGCAGGAAACCCGGCGGACCAGCCGGGTCAAGAGAACCCAACGCAGAGCAGAACCGGCCGCCGTTCCAGCACCAGCACAAGACATCGAGAAACTTGAAAATGCACGAAAGATACTTGTCTTGGGGGATTTCATTGCCGGTGGCGCCGCTGACGGATTGCGCGAGGCCTTTGCCGAAGCACCCGGTGTCGTGGTCGTTGACAGAAGCAACGGATCCTCGGGGCTTGTTCGGGACGATTACTACGATTGGTTGGGAGAAGCTCCGGCAATTCTTGCAGAAATCCAGCCATCCATCATTGTGGTCCAGCTCGGATCCAATGATCGGCAACAGCTTGTGGTCGATGGAGAGAGCGAAGCCGTACGCTCTCCAAAATGGCTGATCGAATACGAACGCCGCACACGGGAATTCATAACGCGCCTGCGGGCCGCAAACGCGCCCTTGCTGTGGGTTGGTCTTCCCGCATTTCAGTCGGCTGCCATGACCAGCGATATTGTCGCACTCAACGGGATATTCCGAAAACAGGTCGCGCTCGCCGGCGGCGAATTCATCGATATCTGGGACGGGTTTGTGGATGAGAGCGGCAAGTTCATTTTCACCGGGTCCGATATCAATGGCCAGCAGGTGCGATTGCGGGGATCAGACGGGATCAACGTCACTCGCGCTGGGCGGCGCAAGATTGCATTCTACATCGAAAAACCCGCGCGCCGCCTTCTTGGCGATGCGGCTTCGGTGAACGTCACAACATTGGGCACTCAAAACCTGCCTGAGATTTTCATGCCGCCCGCACCGGGCGATACGCCCGCCGCGATCATGCGCACACGACCTGTCGCGATGACCGACCCGGATCTCGACGGCGGTTCCGCACTTCTGGGCGAAATGCCGGCGACCGCCAGTCTGGTCAGGTCTCCGCGTGACCAGCTGGTGATTGACGGGATGTTGTCTGACGCGCCTGAAGGCCGCGCCGACAACTTTGCCTGGCCACGATCGGAACCGTAAGGTCCGGCCCTCGAGACCTGCACGACCGCTGCCCTGACCAAAACAGACCCGTGACGATCAGCTTGGAAGATCAGTCGCACCCATCAGGCTCATATCGATTGCACGCGCAGCCTGACGCCCCTCACGAATCGCCCAGACCACCAGGCTCTGGCCACGGCGCACATCCCCTGCAGCCCATAGCTTGTCCACCGACGTCTTGTAGTCGGTGTCACTGGCAGCAACATTGGTCGAGCCGCGGCGGTCCTGACTGATCGATAGTCTGTCGCCAAGTTCGCTGATGACGCCATCATCATAGGCGCCACGGAAACCGATCGCGACGAACACCAGATCCGCCTTGATCAGGAATTCGCTGCCGGCAATCGGCTTGCGCTTTTCATCAACCTGGCAGCATTTGACTGCAGACAGAATGCCGTTTTCGCCAATCAGCTCCAGCGTGCCGACCTGAAACTCCCGGACTGCACCTTCAGCCTGCGAGGAGGAAGTCCGCATCTTGGTTGCCCAATAGGGCCACACGGCAAGCTTGTCTTCCTTCTCTGGCGGCTGCGGACGGATGTCGAGCTGGGTCACCCGGACAGCGCCCTGCCGGAAGGCCGTGCCCACACAGTCGGACGCAGTGTCACCGCCACCGATCACCACCACATGCTTGCCGCCGGCAAGGACTGGTTCGGACGGCCAGCCGACATTGTCGATGCTCTCGCGCGCCACGCGCTTGTTTTGCTGCACCAGATAGGGCATCGCATCATGGACGCCGATAAGCTCCGCACCCGGAATGCCGACATCGCGCGGCTTTTCCGAACCACCGCAATACAGCACGGCATCATAGGCGCCGAGCAGCTCTTCCGTCGTCTTGTCGACGCCGACATTGACGTTGCAGAAGAAGGTCACGCCCTCGCCTTCCATCTGTTCGATGCGGCGGTCGATGAAGTGCTTCTCCATCTTGAAGTCAGGAATGCCATAGCGCAGCAAGCCACCCGGGCGGCTCTCACGCTCATAGACATGGACCTCGTGTCCGGCACGGCCAAGCTGCTGCGCCGCCGCCATTCCGGCCGGGCCCGATCCGACCACCGCAACCTTCTTGCCGGTTTTGCTGGTAATCGCCTGCGGCACGATGAAGCCCATTTCATAGGCCTTGTCGGCAATCGCCTGTTCGACAGTCTTGATCGCGACCGGTGCGTCCTCGAGGTTGAGCGTGCAGGCCTCCTCGCACGGCGCCGGGCAGATGCGGCCAGTGAATTCGGGGAAGTTGTTGGTCGAATGCAGGTTGCGGATCGCCTCTTCCCAATTGCCGTTATAGACCAGATCGTTCCAGTCGGGGATCTGGTTGTGCACTGGACAACCGGTCGGCCCGTGGCAATAGGGAATGCCGCAATCCATGCAGCGCGCCGCCTGCTTGGTCACTTCCTCATCGCTCATCCGGATGGAGAACTCGCGGAAATGGCGAATCCGGTCAGATGCCGGCTGATACTTCGCCGTCTGCCGGTCGATTTCGAGAAAACCCGTTACCTTACCCATATCGCTGTCCTGTTCACCTGAGTACCACGGCCGTCCCCGAAGCTGAGACCATCAGCATCGAGGAACTGCCACCAGCGGAGATGTTTTCATAATCGAGATCAACGCCGATCACGGCATTGGCACCCTGTCGGGCCGCTTCGTCCTGCATTTCTGCAAGCGCAATCTCGCGTGCTTCGCGCAGGGACTTTTCGTAGGCCCCGGAACGTCCGCCAACGATGTCGCGAATACCGGCAAAGAAATCACGAAAGATGTTTGTGCCAAGAATCGCCTCTCCGGTGACGATCCCTTTGTATTCCACAATCTGCCGGGCTTCGATCGAGTTGGTGGTTGATGTGATCATCCGGCTCATTCAGCAGCCACCCCCATGCGCATCCGTTCCATATCCTCAAGCGCCCGGCGATATTCGACCGGCATCACCTTGCGGAACTTCGGACGGAAATCGGCCCAGTTGTCGAGGATGTCCTTGGCCCGGGTCGAACCGGTGTAATGCATGTGGTTGGAGATCAGCTGGAACAACCGCTCCTCATCATGCCGGGTCATGTCTCCGGATACATCCACCCGCCCCTTGTGCGCCAGATCGCCGCCATGGTGATGCAGCTTTTCGAGGATGTCATCCTCTTCAGGCACTGGTTCGAGCTCGACCATTGCCATATTGCAGCGGCTGGCAAAATCACCGGCCTCGTCGAGCACATAGGCAACGCCGCCGGACATGCCGGCTGCAAAGTTGCGGCCGGTTTCACCAATCACCACGACAAGACCACCGGTCATGTATTCGCAACCATGGTCACCCACGCCCTCGACCACCGCGATGGCGCCCGAGTTGCGCACGGCAAAGCGCTCGCCCGCGACACCGCGGAAATAGCACTCGCCTTCGACAGCACCATAAAGCACGGTGTTGCCGATGATGATCGACTTCTCCGCAACGATTGGCGAGTTTTCCGGCGGCCGCACAATGATGCATCCGCCAGACAAGCCCTTGCCCACATAGTCGTTGGCGTCACCAGCCAGATCGAAGGTGATACCATGCCCGAGAAACGCACCGAATGATTGACCGGCGGTACCGGTAAGTTTGACCGTGATGGTGTCTTCCGCAAGCCCCTTGTGACCATGGCGCTTGGCAAGTTCACCCGACAGCATCGCGCCCGCCGACCGGTCGACATTCTTGATCTCGACACCGAACTCGACCTTCTGCTTGCTCTCCAGAGCAGGCATTGCCTGTTCGATCAGGCGACGGTCGAGCACGTCGTCAATCGGGTGCACCTGCCGCTCTGTCCAGTAGGTTTTGGCCTTTTCAGCCTCGGGCTTGTAGAAGACGCGACTGAAGTCGAGGCCTTTGGCCTTCCAGTGTTCGATCATCTCGTCCTTGGAGAGCAACTCGGACTGACCGATGATGTCATCGAGCTTGCGGTAGCCCATGGCAGCAAGCGCCTCACGCACTTCTTCCGCGATAAAGAAGAAGTAATTGACGACATGCTCGGGCGTCCCCTTGAAACGCTTGCGCAGAACCGGGTCCTGCGTGGCCACGCCCACCGGGCAGGTGTTGAGATGGCACTTGCGCATCATGATGCAGCCCGCTGCAATCAGCGGCGCGGTTGAAAAGCCGAACTCGTCAGCACCCAGCAGCGCGCCGACAACGACGTCGCGACCAGTCTTCAGTCCACCATCCACCTGCAGCGCAATGCGCGAGCGCAAACCGTTGAGAACCAGCGTCTGATGGGTTTCGGCAAGGCCGATTTCCCATGGACTACCAGCATGCTTGAGCGAGGTCAGCGGCGATGCACCGGTGCCGCCATCATAACCCGAAATTGTGATGTGGTCTGCGCGCGCCTTGGCCACTCCCGCAGCCACGGTGCCCACGCCCACTTCGGAGACGAGCTTGACCGAGATATCGGCGGAGGTGTTGACGTTCTTGAGGTCAAAGATCAGCTGCGCCAGATCCTCGATCGAATAGATGTCATGATGCGGTGGCGGCGAAATCAGGCCAACGCCAGGTGTGGAGTGCCGGGTCTTGGCGATCGTCGCGTCAACCTTGTGGCCGGGCAGCTGCCCACCCTCGCCGGGCTTTGCGCCTTGGGCCACCTTAATCTGGATCATGTCGGCATTGACCAAATACTCTGTGGTCACGCCAAACCGTCCGGATGCAACCTGCTTGATCGCCGAGCGTTCCGGATTGCGATCGCCGTTGATCAGCGGCAGATAGCGGTCCGGCTCCTCACCGCCTTCGCCGGTGTTGGACTTGCCGCCGATCCTGTTCATGGCAACGGCAAGCGTGGTGTGCGCCTCGCGGCTGATCGAGCCGAACGACATCGCGCCGGTCGAGAACCGCTTCACGATATCGGCTGCAGGCTCGACCTCATCAAGCGGCACCGGCTGACGGCCAGCCTCTTCTGCACTCTTGATCTTGAACAGCCCGCGGATTGCATTCATCCGCAAGGTCGAGGCATTGACCATATCGGCAAATTCCCGATAGCGATCCTGAGCATTGCCGCGCACGGCGTGTTGGAGGGTGGCGACAGCATCAGGCGTCCAGGCGTGACCTTCGCCGCGCATGCGGTAGACATATTCACCACCCACCTCGAGCGAGGTGGCAAGCACCGGATCATTGGAGAACGCAAGGCGGTGGCGGTCGGTCGTCTCGACCGAAACCTCTTCAAGCCCGACGCCTTCGATCATCGTCGCCGTGCCGGTAAAGTAGGTGTCCACAAATTCACTCGACAGTCCGATCGCATCAAAGATCTGCGCCCCGCAATAGGACTGATAGGTGGAAATACCCATCTTCGACATCACCTTGAGGATACCCTTGCCGATCGCCTTGATGTAGCGCGACACAACTTCGTAAGGATCGACTTCCGGCGGGAACTCACCGCGACCGTGCATGTCGAGCAGCGTGTCGAAGGCCAGATAGGGGTTGATCGCCTCGGCGCCAAAACCGGCCAGACAGCAGAAGTGATGCACTTCACGCGGCTCGCCCGATTCCACGACAAGGCCGACCGATGTGCGAAGGCCCTTGCGGATCAGGTGATGATGCACCGCCGCCGTCGCCAGCAACGCCGGGATCGCGATCCGGTCCGGACCGACCTGACGGTCGGACAGAATGATGATGTTGTAGCCGCCGGTGACCGCCTCTTCGGCACGGGAGCACAGACGCTCCAGCGCGCCCTTCATCCCGTCCGCACCCTTTTCGCTCGCATAGGTGAAATCGAGCGTCTTGGTGTCGAAGCGGTCTTCGGTGTGACCAATCGAGCGGATCTTTTCCAGATCGCCATTGGTAAGAATTGGCTGACGGACTTCAAGCCGCTTCTTCTTTGCAGCCCCCTTGTGGTCGAGCAGGTTCGGGCGCGGGCCGATGAACGACACCAGGCTCATCACAAGTTCTTCACGAATCGGATCGATCGGCGGGTTGGTGACTTGCGCGAAGTTCTGCTTGAAATAGGTGTAGAGCAGCTTTGACTTCTCCGACATCGCCGAAATCGGCGTATCGGTGCCCATCGAGCCAATCGCCTCCTGGCCGGTCGTCGCCATCGGAGACATCAGGATCTTGGTGTCTTCCTGGGTGTAGCCAAAGGCCTGCTGGCGGTCGAGCAGCGACACATCCTTGCGCAATGCCCGTGGTTCGACCGGCTTGAGATCTTCCAGGATGAGCTGTGTGCGCTCGAGCCACTCACGATATGGGTGCTTGGCGGCAAGCCGTGACTTGACCTCCTCATCGGAGATGATCCGGCCCTCTTCCATGTCGATGAGCAGCATCTTTCCAGGCTGCAGCCGCCACTTGGCAACAATGCTGCTCTCCTCGACCGGCAGAACACCGGCTTCGGATGCCATGATCACCCGGTCATCATTGGTCACGATGTAACGCGCAGGCCGCAGCCCGTTGCGGTCGAGCGTCGCGCCGATCTGACGGCCATCGGTAAAGGCAACGGCTGCGGGACCATCCCAAGGCTCCATCAGTGCTGCGTGGTATTCGTAATAGGCCTTACGGTCCTCGCTCATAAGCGTGTTGCCGGCCCAGGCTTCCGGGATCAGCATCATTACCGCATGCGCCATCGAGTAGCCGCCACGGATCAGGAATTCGAGCGCATTGTCAAAACACGCCGTGTCCGACTGGCCTTCATAAGAGATTGGCCACAGCTTGGAGATGTCGTCGCCAAATAGCGGCGAAGAAACCGACGCCTGGCGGGCCGCCATCCAGTTGACGTTGCCGCGCAAGGTGTTGATCTCGCCATTGTGCGCCACCATGCGGTAGGGGTGCGCAAGCTTCCACGACGGGAAGGTATTGGTCGAGAAACGCTGGTGGACAAGAGCCACGGCGGATTCAAACCGCGGGTCCTTCAAGTCGGTGTAATAGGCGTCGACCTGATAGGCCAGGAACATGCCCTTGTAGACGATCGTCTGCGTCGACAGCGACACGAAATAGAAGCCATTGTCGCCGCCCTCGGTCTCATCATAGACCCGGTTGGAAATCACCTTGCGCAGCACGAACAGCCGGCGCTCCAGCTCCTCCTGATTGGCGACACCATCGCCGGCGCCGATAAACACCTGCACGTGACAGGGTTCGGTTGCCGCGATCTCCGGGGCCTTCGACAGCGAAGAATTGTCTACGGGCACCTCGCGGAAACCAAGCAGAATCTGGCCTTCCGCACTCACCACCTCGGCGATGATCGACTTGAGATGCTCGCGCAGGGTTTCATCCTGCGGCATGAACAGAAAGCCGACCGCATATTGCCCGGCTTCCGGCAGGGTTACACCCTGCAGCGACATTTCTTCGCGAAACAAGCGGTCAGGGATCTGTACCAGCATGCCGGCACCGTCGCCCATCAGCGGATCAGCCCCCACCGCGCCGCGGTGGGTCAGGTTTTCGAGCATGAAAAGACCGTCACGAACGATCTGATGGGACTTCTCACCCTTCATGTGGGCGACGAAACCAACACCGCAGGCGTCATGCTCGTTGCGAGGATCATAAAGACCCTGTTTCGCCGGCAATCCGAAGGTTTGGCCAAAGCCATGAATTGCGGCCGGCTTGGTTTCGGCGCGGGCCTCACAAGCGTTTGCTGCGATCTCAGATGGTGACACTTCTGCCATCTTCATTCCTCCTTCATGGCCGCCGTAGCGGTCGATTCCCGGCGCATCGTAGCGCGATCGCCACGGATGGTGGCGCTTGCATTGCCGATGCATTTGTCGTCTGGCCTCGCGCGCCGTTTTACCGCACCCGGAGAACATCCGGGGCGCGGCGCGCTTATGTAGCATGTAGGGGCGATACGGTCACCTTGAGACGATGGATCGCCCATTCGCAAAATGCCGCTCGAAAGCCCACAATGCCTGTCCCGGCCTCAGCCAGATGGCCGCAACAGACACAAATAGGACAGCAAGGCTGTCCTATTTAGCGTATCCTATGACAGAATGTGCAACGCTACGCAAGACTGGGAAGCCAAAAAATACCACGGCCGAGACCGATTATGTTTTCCAGCGAGGATTTTGCGCAATATTATTACACCTCAGATCAATTTTCCAGTGTTTTGCTGTGCCCTTTCGGTGTAACGCCTTGCGAGCCCCAACGTGCTCGCAACACCGCATCACGCGCGGCCACCGGGATATCCAACCGGACTTTGAAACCCTGAGCAATTCATGCGATAGCCGATCGAGACAAAACTCCGGAGACGAGCTCGCATGATTTTCACCTCGGACAATTGGGCCGGTGCCCACCCCGCGATTGCAGCATCGCTGAACGCCCATGCCACCGGCTACGCATCCGCGTATGGCACAAGCGAGATTGATCGGACAGTTGAAGAGCGGTTCAACGAAATCTTCGGACGCGAAGTTGCAGTGTTTTTCGTTGGCACCGGCACCGCTGCAAACTCTCTCGCACTGTCGGCGGTCAACAGGCCCGGCGGCGTCTCCTTCTGCCATAGCGAGGCACATGTCATTGCCGATGAATGCGGCGCTCCGGAGTTCTTCAGCCAGGGCGCACGTCTTGCATCGGTTGAGGGAGCGGAAGGCAAGATGGATCCGTCCAGGCTTGAAGCCGAGATTGCGCGCTATCCGAAAGAGTTCGTCCATGGTGGTCAGCCGATGGCGATCACGCTAACCCAGGCGACCGAAGCCGGAACTGTCTACAATCCCGACGAGATCCGCGCGATTTCGAAGATTGCCAAGGCCCACGGCCTGCCGCTGCATATGGATGGTGCGCGTTTTGCCAATGCACTCGTGGCGCTCGACCTCACCCCGGAGGCAATGACTGTGGATCTGGGGGTTGACATCGTTTCTTTCGGCGCCACCAAGAATGGCTGCTGGTGCGCAGAGGCCCTGGTGTTTTTAGATCCCGCGATGGCCACCCAGGCTCCTTTCATCCGCAAGCGCGCGGCACAGCTCTTCTCAAAGAGCCGGTTTATCTCGGCCCAGTTCGACGCCTACTTCGAAAATGATCTCTGGCTTGAGATTGCCCGCCATTCCAACCGGATGGCGGCAAGGTTGCAGCAGGGCATTTTGGCATCACCAAATGCCCGGCTCGGCTGGCATTGTGATGCCAACGAGATCTTCCCCATCGTTGCATCTCCCCTCGCCGAAACGCTTACGGAGAAAGGGGCAATGTTCTACGAATGGCACCCGCCCCGCTCACATCCGAACCTGGTGAAAGAGGGTGAAACCATGCTTCGGCTGGTAACCAGCTTTGCCACGACCGAAGATGACGTTGACCGCTTCGTCGAAGCGCTGGGCTGAAAGCCTCAAAACCAAGTAGATCGGGTTCGCAGGCGAACACCTGCATCGAAAAATTCTCTTCACATCTGCTTCACAGGCAAGTGATGTCCGATAACGTGCGCTTGATTTCCAAGTGATGTGGCATTTTGTCATGGTCTCCCTGCCGGAACAAAAACAGCACCCGGTAACGGTTTAAAATCATCTTCAAGGAGATCAACATGTCGCAGAAATCAATCATTGGCGCTTCGGCGCTCGCAGGCGCCGTGGCCATGGCCATCTCCGGTGCCAGCTTCGTCGCTTCCACCGGCGACGCCGCCGCTGCCACTGAAAAGTGCTACGGCATCGCCTTGGCAGGCAAGAACGATTGCGCAGCAGGCCCAGGCACCACATGTGCAGGCACCTCGACAGTCGATTTCCAAGGCAACGCCTGGAAAAGTGTTGACGCCGGCACATGCACAACCATGAGCGCCGAAGGCGATCGCATGGGCTCGCTTGAGCCGCTTGACCGCGATCTTCCGGCCTGATTGCGCAACTCTTAAGGAACGGGAACCAAGGCATGACGCGGTCCGCCCATGAAACCACATCTGCTGGAAGCTCCCCTTTCCCGAGCTACCCGCTCCCGCCTCGTGCGGGAGCGGGATTGAAGACCGAACACATCGACGCCATCCTGGCGGATGACTACCGTATCGGCTTTTTGGAGGTTCATGCGGAAAACTATATGGGCGACGGCGGGCCACCGCATCGTGCCCTTTCCGCCATCCGAGCCGAGTTCCCACTTTCCGTACACGGTGTCGGCCTTTCCATTGGCTCGGCAGGCGGAATTGATCCCGACCATCTCGAACGCCTCGCCCGGGTTGTCGAGCGCTATCAGCCCGGCATGGTGTCCGAGCATCTGGCATGGTCAAGCCATGATGCGGGATACTTCAACGACCTGCTTCCGGTGCCCTACAATGGCGAAACACTGGAGCGCGTCACCGCCCATATTGGTCAGATCCAGGACCGGCTCAAACGCAGAATCCTTCTCGAAAATCCATCGACCTATGTGGCGTTCGAAGACACAACCATGAGCGAAACGGATTTCATTCGCGAGATCGCCCGCCGCTCTGGCTGCGGCCTGCTTCTCGACATCAACAATGTGTTTGTCTCAGCCACCAATCACGGCTGGAAGCCGATGCAGTACCTGCGCGATTTCCCGCTTGAAATGGTTGAGGAAATCCACCTAGCAGGCCACGCAGAGGACACCGACGATGAAGGCGAGCTGCTCTTGATCGATGCCCATGACCGGCCCGTCGCCGACGACGTTTGGAAACTCTACGAAATCGTCATCAGCCAGGCCGGCCCGTTGCCAACACTGGTCGAATGGGACAATGACGTTCCCGAATGGCCGGTGCTGCGCCATGAGGCACAACTGGTTGACAGGATTCTCGACCGGCTCGGCCCGATATCCATGCTTGGATCGCGCCATGCCGCCGAATGAGATCTTGCCAGAGACCGGACAGCCGGCGTTTGGCGCGGCGCTTCTCGACCCGGACTTGCCGCTGCCCCATGGTGTTGTTGGCCCGCGCGGCAAAGCGGCGACAAAACGCTTTGCCGTCTATCGCAACAATGTCACGGTCAGTCTTGTAAACGCGCTGGCGGACATTTTTCCCGCTGTGGCACGACTGGTCGGCGAGGACTTCTTCCGCAGCATGGCCCGTCTCTATATGAGCCACGAGCCGCCGCAATCCGCCCGACTGTTTGAATATGGCCACGGATTCGCAGCATTTCTCGAGCATTTTGAACCTGTCTCAAAACTCCCCTACCTTCCAGATGTCGCGCGTCTCGAACGTAGCTGGCTTGACGCCTATCACGCCGCGGACGCCGAGCCGCTGGCACCCGAGGCACTCGCCGCCGTTGCACCTGAAGATTTGGGGAGTCTCTGCTTCACGCCGCACCCGGCAACCCGAACAGTCAACAGCCGCTTTGCAGCAGTTTCGATCTTCTCGGCCAGCCGTTCAAACAAGCCGCTTGACCAGATCAAGCCGCTCACGCCGGAGGCCGGACTTGTCACGCGGCCATTGGACGAAGTGCAGATCCGTCTTCTGCCGCCTGGTGCAGCACCGTTCTTCGAAGCGTTGATCGCTGGGCGGACTTTAGGCGAAGCGGCGGAACAAACAGTTGAGCAGAACCCGAGCTTTGATCTGCCAAGTGCCCTGACAGCCATGCTGGAGTCCGGCGCATTCACCAAGTGCCAGCCTGAGGGCCAGCCAACCAGGAAGGATATTCCATGAAAGCAACAATCGACTTGCTCGTTGATCTGCACCACCGGATCTTCGGTTTTCTTGAACGCGCAGCCGACAGCTGGCTTTTGGGATTGTTTGCCCGTTTCGTCTTCGCAGCAGTGCTTTGGGGCTATTTTCTCAATTCGGCCCGAACCAAGGTGGGCGAAGGCATAACCGGGTTCTTCTCCATCCAGTCCGGCGCTTACTACCAGATCGCTTACCCGGCGGTCGAAGCCGCCGGCGGTGATGTCGGCGCGGTGTCGTTCATTCCATGGGGTCTGATCGTGTTGCTCGGGACCTATGCCGAGTTCATCCTGCCTCTGTTGCTGGTGATCGGACTGTTCTCACGAATTGCGGCCGTCGGTATGGTCGTTTTCATCGCGGTCCAGACATATGTCGATGTCACCGTTCACCAGATCGGAGCAGAAGCCATTGGATCGCTGTTTGACCGTTTTCCAAATGCGGTAATCGCCGATCAGCGCCTGCTCTGGATGGTGCCGCTCGTGGTGATCGCCCTCAAAGGGCCAGGGCTGCTGTCGATTGATGCATTGCTGGCCCGCAGACGGCAGGGCATGGGCCGGATGGTTCACGCCTGAGCACTTCAGGCGTCAATCATGCAAGATATGAACATGGCGCTCAGTCTCCTGAGCGCCATGAAACCCATTCCATCTGGGGGAGACGGAATCAGGCCTTGTTGGCTTCGATCTGCTTCGGCTCGGTGCCGGCGTCGCTGGAAATCGCGATACGGCGCGGCTTCATCGCTTCAGGGATCTCGCGTGTGAGATCGATATGGAGAAGTCCGCTTCGCAAAGATGCCCCGGTCACCTCAACATGCTCAGCAAGTTGGAAACGGCGTTCGAAGGCGCGCTTGGCAATCCCGCGATACAGGAATTCGACGCCGTCGACATCCTGCTCATCAGCCTTCTCACCTTTGACCGTAAGCGCATGCTCACGAGCCTCGATGGAGATTTCGGCCTCTTCGAAACCGGCCACAGCCATGGTGATGCGGTAGGTGGTCTCACCCGTGCGTTCGATGTTGTAGGGCGGATAGGATTGAGTCTGTTCGGGCTGCGCCAGGCTATCAAGCATGGTCAGAAGCCGGTCAAATCCCACAGTGGAACGATACAGCGGTGAAAAATCAACGTGACGCATAAGGGTCCTCCTTCAGAGCGACATTCAGTTTTGCGTTTTGGCATCTGGTTTGCCCCACAATGGGCGGCATCCCGGCCAGCGGACCCGGTATTTGGCGTCCGCAAACACAATGTGGGAATTGAAATCCGGTGCTTCAAGACCATGCCCATTTTCCCCAGCGATGAGCCCCACAAACCATTTCTTCGCTCAGTCGGCAGGCTTTGATCGGAATCAGGAAAGCCTTTTCCTTTTGACCTGCGTGCAGTGAACGCCTAATCCGGTGGATCATGAAACAGGACGCTTCGCTTCTGATAGAAACCCCAGGGAACCCGGTTCCCGGCAACCATGTCGCGGGCTGGTTCGACAGCGCCGGCGGAAAACGGCTGCGCTATGCAATCTTCAAATCGGAGACGACGACGGCGCGCGGCACCGTGGTTCTGTTGCAAGGCCGCAATGAATGCATCGAGAAATACTACGAAACCATTGGGCATTTCACCCGTCGTGGCCTCTGGGTTGCAACATTCGACTGGCGGGGCCAGGGCCTTTCCGAGCGGCTGACAAAGAACCCGCAACGCGGTCATGTTCGCCGGTTCAAGGATCTGCAGGCAGATCTTTCGATCTTTCTTGAAACGATCGTGCTGCCTGAAACCCGCTTGCCCTTTTGTATGGTGGCCCACTCGATGGGGGCACTGGTCGCCCTGTCGATGGCGCCCCGGCTAGGCAACCGAATTGACCGCATGGTTCTGTTGGCTCCCTTCATTGAGCTGTCAAACCAGAAATTGCCCACCGGTCTTATCCGGACGTTGACCCGCATGTTCAGAATGCTCGGGCTCGGCTGGTTGGCAACAGGCAAGGACAGGTTCCCGCGCGCCTTCGAGAACAATGTGCTGACCAGTGACCGGGCACGGTTCGACAGAAACATCGCGCTGTATATGCAACACCCGGAATTGCGGCTCGGCCCGCCCAGCGCTTCCTGGGTCAGCGAGATGCTCGTGGCCATGAGCCGCGTCACACGTGTCGAGCACCTTCACAAGATCAAGGTGCCGACGCTGCTGATAGGAGCCGGCAATGACCAAATCGTCGCCGCCCACGCGATTGAGGAACTCGGCAACCGTTTTAGGGCTGGACGGTCGGTCATCATTGATGGTGCCCGTCATGAACTTCTGCAGGAAGCCGACCGCTACCGGTTTGCAGCGCTGGCCGCGATCGATGCCTTTATTCCACCCGACCAGGGTGGCGATTCGTAAACCCGCCCTTCAATCCGGACGATTGAGCATTTCGAGCGCTTGGGCATGCAATTCTGGCGATCCGGCGGCAACGATATTGCCGCCGTTTTCTGGTGCGCCGCCATCCCAGGTGGTCATTTTGCCACCGGCCTCCTCAATCAGTGGAATAAGCCCGCCGACGTCGTAGGGCTTGAGATCGCTTTCCACCACCAGATCGATGTGACCGGCAGCAACCATCGCATAGGCATAGCAATCGCAGCCATAGCGGGCGAGCCGGACCGACTGCTCAATACGCTGATAGGCTGGTTTGAGATCATCGGGGAAGATGAACGGAGACGTCGTCATCAGGATCGCCTGATCGAGGTCGACGCCTGAACGGCTGCGGATCAGATCCACCTTGCCATTGCGCTGAACCACCGCATTCCCTGGCTCCGCAATGAAACGTTCGCCGGTGAAGGGCTGATCCATCATGCCCATCACCGCCTTGCCCTTGTGGTAAAGGCCGACCAGCGTCCCCCAGACCGGCAATCCGGAAATGAAGGCGCGTGTGCCATCAATCGGGTCGATAACCCAGACATACTCTCGATCAAGACCGACATCACCATGCTCTTCGCCAAGAATGCCGTGATCTGGAAACCGGTCTGAAATCAGCGTTCTGATCGCACGCTCGGCCTCGCGGTCTGCCTCCGTAACCGGGTCAAAGCCGGCGGCTTCCTTGTTGTCCACAGCGACCGACATCCGAAATCGGGGCAGGGTTTCAGCCGCCGCGGCCTCGGCGATGGCTTCAAAAAAGGCGAAATCGGGAAGCATCGGGAACTCCGTGAGGATATGTGGAGGGTCGATTGCAGCAGGGTGCCGGCAGCTTCTCCTCCTCGCCCGCTGTGGACAAAAAAGCAAGGGGCTATGTCCAGCGCGACTCATCTCTTCGCAACCGCGAACCGAATCGACCAGCTCAAGCTTGACATTTGTGCGCTGCAACATTAGATTCTGTTTACAGTCTTTGACTGTAAATGCCCTCCTTGGGCGTTTCCTCCCTAGACTCTGCCGCGCTTCGAGCGCGGTTTTTTTTGAATGATCTTGAGGCCGTGGGCTTTGCCGGGCGGCTGCGACCGGCCTTCAGGTGATGGCAGACAAACCCTATTCGGCAGCAAGCCGCTGATCGGCGGCTTCATCGCGCACATGGGCCATCATCCGGGCCGCAAAGTCGCTCAAATCCGCACGCAAAAGGTCAAACCCGGACGTTTTCTCCAATGTTTCCTCATTCACATAAAGACCGCGGTTGATCTCGATCTGCAATGCATGAAGGCCACGGCCCGGGCGGCCGTAATGCTCAGTGATGAAGCCACCCGCATAAGGCTTGTTGCGAACCACGTGATAGCCAAGTCCGGAGAGAAACGAGACGGCGGCGCGCGACAAATCATGCGCAGCACTCGCGCCATAGCGGTCACCGATGATAAAGTCGGGCCTGCGATTGCCTCCGGCCACACGCACATTGGCCGGCATGGAATGGCAGTCGATCAGGATCGCCTTGCCAAATTGCACATGGGTTTGGGCAATGGTCTTGCGCAGGCAGGCATGATACGGTCGATACACCTGTTCAATGCGCGACAGCCCCTCCTCGACACTCAGTTTTCCGCGGTAAATGTCCATGTTCTCGGCAACAAGACGTGGAATCGTCCCGAGCCCACCAGCCACACGCATTGAACCGATATTCGCGAAAGGCGGCAGGGCACCATCGAACATGTGCGGGTCGAGTTCATACGGTTCCCGGTTGACATCAAGCCAGGCGCGCGGAAACAACGCTGCGAGCAGCGGTGCTCCCAATTGCACGACACTTGAAAAAAGCTCATCAACATAATGATCTTCTGAACGCCGTATTGACCGGCGGTCAAGCCTCGACATGCCCAGAAAGGCTTCGGGATAAATCCGTCCCGAATGTGGTGAATTGAATACAAATGGCTGTGTTTGCTGTGCCGGGCGGTGAAGCTCGAACGGTGCGATTGCGTGCGAAGCCTCTGTTTTGCTCCCCGCAAGTGGCCTTTCGGCATCGCCCATGTCACACCCTTTGTCCCGGCAATTCCCTGATTCACCTTGCCAGTTGGGCTGGAGCCTGTCCAGTCCAGCTCCCATCTCACCGCAAAAGCGCCATCATTCACCGGATGTTTACTGGCATGCCGCATGATCGTCGCAGACAAAGCTCCATGAGCATGATGACAGGTTTGGAAACACAATGACTCCAAAAATTCTTCTCGCAGAAGACGACAATGATATGCGCCGGTTTCTGGTCAAGGCGCTCGAGAAGGCCGGCTACGAAGTCCGGTCTTTCGACAACGGCGCCAGCGCCTATGACCGTCTGCGCGAAGAGCCGTTCAACCTTCTGCTGACGGATATCGTCATGCCGGAAATGGACGGGATCGAACTCGCGCGCCGGGCAACAGAACTCGACCCTGATCTCAAGGTGATGTTCATCACCGGATTTGCCGCAGTTGCGCTCAATCCGGATTCGAAGGCGCCTCGCGATGCCAAGGTGCTCTCCAAGCCTTTCCACCTGCGCGATCTGGTGGACGAGGTCAACAAGATGATCGTTGCCGCCTGACGGCAGACTTGAATGGAATCGACGGCGCATTGAACCTCCCAGTCGCCCCGGCGGGGCGCCTGACTGGACCACTTTGCCACATCAACGGCCGCGCAAACCGGCAAAGCCGGGCTAAGCTGAAAATCGATTTCTTTTCATGTTGACGTCACATGGCTTTTTGTGGTGTATGCGCCGCATCAGATGGGCGTGTAGCTCAGCGGGAGAGCACTACATTGACATTGTAGGGGTCACAGGTTCAATCCCTGTCACGCCCACCATCTGGCCCACAAGATGAGTTCCGGTGCATCTAAGCCCCTTTGATAGAGCTGCTTCGCGGCAGCCCCTTGGGCAGAGCGTGTCAAACGCTCACTCTGTGTGATTACCCAACCACGACAGCAATAGAAGATATCCGCATGGGCAGCATCGGCCATTGCGGAAGCGCGATTGTTAGAAACGTCGTTAGGGTTAACCAAGCATAGACGTTGTTTCCAACCATAGGCAATGCTTCTGTGTCGCACGCCCAGTTGGACGGAAAAAAGGCGCTGTCCTGATTTGAAACAAAGCCCAGACTTTTCCATTCAGAGGGGTCCCTCGGGAATGGCGCATGCTGAAGGACCACCAACCGTGGCGACAATCAAAACCATGCTCAGGATATTGTTTACACCGGCTGCCGCTGTCATGGCTGCCGTGCTCTGCGCGTTGTTTTTGTATATGGCCGAGCGGGCCATCGCACACATGCCGTTTGTTCTGATGTCGACACTGGGACTCTCAGCACTTCTTTTCCTGTTCTGTCGCCGGCTCTACTTTTCGATCTACACGGCGTTGGGAGTGAGCGTGCTGTTGACGGCAGCATCCGTTGTCAAATACCGCAACAAGGGCTTTGACCTGCATATCTACGATGTTGTCTTTACCGGAACCGACGCCAGCGCTTTCAGCTTCCTGCTATCGGAATTCACAGTGTTGATTGTTCCGGTTGCTTTGGCTTTGCTTTGCAGCCTGCTGTGTCTCGGCTTCATGTTCTCGAAAGATAAAAAAACCGGGCTTGCGGTGAAATGGCGGCTGGGCCTTGCCGCGGCGGTCCTGAGCCTGATTCCCGCAACCTATCCGCTTCAGGCGGAAGAACCGCGCTATTTCCACTATTTGAGCGGTTTCAACGCTTCATCTTTCTTCGTCTCGCTGCTCGACCTGAAGGATGCTGCACTCGGTGAAGATGCTGCATCCCGGTTTGCGAACAGACCACCTGAAGAGCCGTTCCCCGCGGCCGACGCTTGCAGTTCGGACATATCAAAACCCGATATTTTCATCGTGCTCAGCGAAAGCCAGATCGAACTGGGCAGTATCGACCGCCATGGGATCAGCCAACGCTTTCCATCCAGCCAGCGCTCCGGCGACGGAAAACGCAGGGGTCTCAGGGTCGAAACCTTTGGAGGCGGCACCTGGATCTCGAATTTCTCGCTGATGACCGGTCTGTCGAGTCTCGAGTTCGGCTGGCAGGCCCCTTATCTGACCACCATACTTGAAAACAGGGTTCATCGCTCGCTGGCGACAGAACTCGCAGGCTGTGGCTACAGAACAGCGGCGCTGATGCCGATGCAGCACAGCTTTGTCAATGAGGGCCCTTTCCTGGAATCGATCGGCTTTGAAGATATCCTGGACTACGACCAGATCGGCGCCAGCCAGTATGCCCACGAAGATCGGTTCTACTTTGAAGCGGCGCGGGCATTCATCGAAGAACACCGCGCAAATGACGGCCGGCCGCTCTTCTTGCAGGTGCAGACCATGTTCGCCCATTCGCCCTATTCCGACAACATGGCCACCCCGCTCAGCGGAGAGGGGATCAACTCCGGAGATCCCGAACTGGATGAATATGTCCAGCGGGTTGTACAGTCTCAGGCGGATTTCGGCTGGTTCCTGGCTCAATCTAAGGCAGAAAAGGCCACCCACCCTTCCATTGTTCTCGAATTCGGGGATCACCAGTCCTTCGCAACCAAACAAATCTTGTCGGACGCCGATCCCGGATTTGCCATGAACGATCTTCGCTCCCGCGCCTACGAGACCTATTTCACGGTCCATGGATTCGGCGTGGACCTCGACATGAAGCCGTTTGATACCGCCGAACTTGATATCGGCTTCCTTGGCGTTTCCTTGTTGGACGCAGCTGGACTGGACAAATCACCAATGTTCGCCGACCTCTCCGCCCTCAGGGAGCGGTGCGGCGGGCAGTTGTATTTCTGCCCCGACAGGGAGGCCGTTGATACGCATATCGGACGCCGGATTGCGTCAGGGGATCTGGTTCTGCAGTGATTGCCGATTGACAGCGTTGAACAAGCGCTGCAATCCGGTTCCGGCTTACAAACACAGTCATCGAGACAGCACAGCCTTGGATGATGCACGGCAATTAGGTCAATCTAATGGATTTAATTGCTGGATATTGGCTCCAAAATCCGCCATTGCTGTAGGATCTAATCAAGACTCTGCTGAGTAAACTCGCGCCATCTTGCTCCATTTCCTACTCACCGGGAACCGACCATGATTTCCAAGTCTGCCCTAGCCGACCTGCCCTCACCTGCCCCGCGCAGCGCCGATCCCGATGCGTTGGCCGCCGAAATCATCGAACGGCTGACCTATTCGATCGGCAAGGACGCAAAGGTTGCCAAGCCACATGACTGGCTCACGGCAACAATTCTTGTCATTCGCGACCGGGTCATCGACCGCTGGATGGAATCCACCCGTCAAACCTACGATACGGGCGGCAAGCGGGTCTACTACCTCTCTCTCGAGTTCCTGATCGGACGGTTGACGCGCGATGCCGTGTCCAATCTAGGAATGCTTGATGAGGTGCGCGCAGCACTCGGTTCCCTGGGTGTGGATTTCGATGCCGTCACATCGCTTGAGCCGGATGCGGCGTTGGGCAATGGCGGGCTTGGTCGCCTGGCGGCCTGCTTCATGGAATCGATGGCCACTGTCGACGTACCCGCCTTTGGCTACGGCATCCGCTATGTCCACGGACTGTTCCGCCAACAGATGAGCGACGGATGGCAGGTTGAACTGCCCGAGACCTGGCTCGCCAACGGCAATGCCTGGGAATTTCAGCGCCGGGAAAGCGCCTATGAGATCGGCTTTGGCGGTTCGGTTGACGGCATCGGCGCCAACCCCGCGGAGACCCAGCGCTGTGTCTGGAAACCCCAGGAGCGAATGGTTGCCGTGGCTTATGACACGCCTGTGGTCGGCTGGCGGGCCAAGCGCGTCAACACATTGAGGCTCTGGACCGCACAGCCGATCGATCCGATCCTGCTCGATGCGTTCAATGCCGGAGACCACATCGGTGCATTGCGCGAAAGCAACAAGGCTGAAGCTCTGGCCCGGGTTCTGTATCCGGCCGACCAGACGCCCGCGGGACAGGAACTCAGGCTTCGGCAGGAGTATTTCTTCTCCTCCGCCTCGCTACAGGACATTCTGCGCCGGCATCTTCAGGAATATGGGGACCTGCGCTCACTGCCCGACAAGGTCGCCATTCAGCTCAACGACACACACCCGGCCATCTCCGTTGCCGAACTGATGCGGCTGTTGATCGACATCCACCGCTTCGGGTTCGATGCCGCCTGGGAGATAACCAGGAAGACGTTCAGCTACACCAACCACACGCTGCTGCCCGAGGCACTGGAGAGCTGGCCGGTGCCACTGTTCGAACGGCTTCTGCCGCGTCACATGCAACTGGTCTACGCCATCAACGCGAAGATTCTTCGCAACGCCCGGCTGGAGCGCGGCTTTGATGAAGACCAGATCCGATCAGTCTCACTGATCGACGAGGGCGGCGACCGGCGCGTCCGGATGGGCAACCTGGCCTTTGTCGGCTCCCATTCGATAAACGGCGTGTCGGCTCTGCACACCGATCTGATGAAGCAGACCGTGTTCTCGGATCTTCATGGCCTTTACCCCGACCGCATCAACAACAAGACCAACGGCATCACCCCGCGGCGATGGCTGATGCAGTGCAACCCAGGCCTGTTCAGCCTGATCCGCGACGCCATTGGCGACGAATTCATGGACAACACCGAGGCGCTCTCAGCCCTCGACGCCTTTGCCGGTGACAGCGAGTTCTGCGCCCGCTTCGCCGCAGTAAAGCGCGACAACAAGGTCAGGCTCGCCAATCTCGTCGCCCGCCGCATGGGCATCAAGCTCGATCCTTCGGCAATGTTCGACATCCAGATCAAGCGCATCCATGAATACAAGCGGCAATTGCTCAATATCATTGAAGCCATTGCGCTCTACGACCAGATCCGCTCCCACCCGGAGCGCGACTGGGTGCCGCGCGTCAAGTTCCTGGCTGGAAAGGCTGCACCAAGCTATCACAACGCAAAATACATCATCAAACTGGCCAATGATGTCGCCCGGGTGATCAACAATGATCCGGCCGTGCGCGGTCTTCTGAAAATAGCGTTCCTGCCAAACTACAATGTCTCCCTTGCCGAGATCATGGTGCCGGCAGCCGATCTGTCGGAGCAGATTTCCACCGCCGGTATGGAGGCATCGGGCACCGGCAATATGAAGTTTGCCTTGAATGGCGCGCTGACCATCGGAACCCTCGACGGCGCCAATGTCGAAATCCAGGAACATGTCGGCAAGGACAACATCATCATTTTCGGCATGACAGCCGAGGAAGTTGCCGAGCGCCGCGAAAATGGTCACGAACCTCGTCCCATCATCGAGGCCTCACGGGAACTGTCGCAGGCCCTCACGGCCATCGCCTCGGGTGTTTTCAGCCCCGATGACCGCGATCGTTACGCAGGGCTGGTAGCAGGGCTTTATGACCATGACTGGTTCATGGTCGCCGCCGATTTCGAGGCCTATGCCGACGCTCAGCGCCGGGTCGACGCTTTGTGGGTTGACGAAGAGGCATGGTATAGCCGTACTATCCTCAATACATCGCGCATGGGATGGTTTTCTTCGGACCGCACCATTCGGCAGTATGCAAAGGAAATCTGGAAAGCCGGCCCATGATCGAAAAGGGAACCGCGCGTAACGCCGACAAAACAGGCATTGCCCTGCCGGCGGATACAGCAGAAGCAATCGCTTCGGGAGCGCATGCGGACCCTTTTTCTGTTCTTGGCATTCACCAATTTGAAGATGGCTTTCTTGCCCGTGTTTTCATCCCGGGGGCTGATGCCGTCTTCGCGACAATCCTGGACGGCTCCCCGGCAGGCAAGCTCGACGCTGGCGCCGTCTCAGGCGTTTTCGAAGGCAAGGTTGATATCAAGACGCGGCAACCGCTGCGCTATAAGGCATCAAGAACCACTGGTGACTCGACTGACATATGGACGGTCGATGACCCCTACAGTTTCGGCCCCGTGCTCGGACCGGTGGACGACCACCTGTTTGCCGAAGGCTCGCATCTGCGACTGTTCGACCGCCTTGGCGCCCACCCGATTGAGCATGAAGGTGCTAAGGGGGTGCATTTCGCAGTCTGGGCGCCCAACGCCCGGCGCGTGTCGGTGGTGGGTGATTTCAATGCCTGGGACGGACGCCGTCATGTCATGCGCCGCCGGAGCGATGTCGGCGTCTGGGAGATCTTCGCGCCCGGAGTGATCGCGGGAACCGCTTACAAATTCGAAATCATCGGGGCCCAGGGAGAAAAGCTGCCACTCAAGGCGGACCCCTTCGCCAGACAAGCCGAATTCAGGCCGGCCACCGCCTCGATCGTGACCACCGAAATTGCACATGAATGGGGCGATCAGGCACACCGTAATCATTGGGCAAACGTGGATGCCCGGCGTCAGCCGATGTCAATCTACGAGGTGCATCCGGGGTCGTGGCGCCGCCATGCCGATGGCGCCTTTCTCAGTTGGGATCAGCTCGCCGATGAACTGATCCCCTACTGCACCGAGATGAGATTCACGCATATCGAGTTTCTGCCGGTCTCCGAACACCCCTACGATCCATCTTGGGGCTATCAGACAACGGGGCTGTATGCGCCCTCGGCGCGGTTCGGCGAACCTGAGGGGTTTGCCCGGTTCGTCGATGGCGCGCATCAGGTCGGCATCGGCATCATTGTCGACTGGGTCCCTGCCCACTTTCCCACCGACGAGCATGGCCTGGCGCATTTTGACGGCACCGCGCTCTACGAACATGCAGACCCTCGTCAGGGCTTTCATCCCGACTGGAACACGGCCATCTACAATTTCGGTCGTAAGGAAGTGTCCTCCTATCTCGTCAACAACGCCCTGTTCTGGGCGGAGGCCTATCATGTTGACGGCCTGCGTGTGGATGCTGTGGCTTCCATGCTTTACCTAGACTACTCGCGCAAGGACGGGGAATGGGTGCCCAACAAGGATGGCGGCCGCGAAAATCTAGAAGCAGTCGATTTCCTGCGCGCCATGAACAAGGCAGTCTACGCAAGCCATCCCGGCATAGTCACCATTGCGGAAGAATCGACGTCCTGGCCCAAGGTTTCCGCCCCAGTGCATGAGGGCGGGCTGGGTTTCGGTTTCAAATGGAACATGGGATTCATGCATGACACCCTGTCCTATATCAGCCGCGATCCGGTTCACCGGAAGCACCACCACGACGAGATCACCTTCGGACTGCTCTACGCATTCTCTGAAAATTTCGTACTGCCGATTTCCCATGACGAGGTGGTGCATGGCAAAGGCTCGCTGTTGGCCAAGATGCCGGGCGACGAATGGCAGAAATTTGCCAATCTGCGCGCCTATTTCGGTTTCATGTGGGGCTATCCGGGCAAGAAACTCTTGTTCATGGGCCAGGAATTCGCCCAACGCGGTGAATGGAGCGAAGCCCGCCAGCTCGATTGGGATCATCTCGATGATCCCCGCCACCATGGCATGCAGGATCTGGTCCGTGACCTTAACCGGCTCTATGCGAGACTGCCGGCCCTGCATGCACGCGATTGCGAACCCGAAGGCTTTGAGTGGCTCATTGCCGATGACAGCACCAACTCGGTTTTTGCCTGGATCAGGCGGGCTCCTGGCGAAAAGTCAGTCGTTATCGTGACAAACTTCACGCCAAAAGTGCGAACCGGCTATCAGCTTGATTTGCCTGAAGCAGGAAACTGGCTTGAAGTCTTCAATTCCGACGCCACCATCTATGGTGGCTCTGGACAGGGGAACATGGGCGAAGTGATGACACGTCTCGAGGACGGACACATCATCGCCGATCTGACATTGCCGCCATTGGCGACAATTATGCTGACGCCAGGATGAACCGGGCGCGAAACTGAGTCTGGGGAGGATGAAATGGAGCAGAAAAGGGCACAGCCACTGGCACGAGACGCCATGGCCTATGTGTTGGCCGGCGGCCGCGGCAGCCGGTTGAAAGAGCTCACCGACCGGCGCGCCAAGCCAGCCGTTTATTTTGGCGGCAAGACCAGGATTATTGATTTTGCCCTCTCCAATGCCCTCAACTCCGGGATTCGCCGCATCGGCGTCGCGACCCAGTACAAGGCACATTCACTGATCCGGCACCTGCAACGTGGTTGGAACTTCCTACGCCCCGAGCGAAATGAAAGTTTCGACATCCTGCCGGCCAGCCAGCGCGTGTCAGAGACCCAATGGTACGACGGCACTGCAGATGCCGTGTTCCAGAACATCGACATTATCGAAGGCTACGAGCCCAAATACATGGTGATCTTGGCCGGTGATCATATTTACAAGATGGACTACGAATTGATGCTGCAACAGCACGTCGATTCCGGCGCCGACGTTACTGTCGGCTGTCTCGAGGTGCCACGCATGGAAGCAACAGGCTTCGGCGTCATGCATGTCGATGAAACCGACCAGATCATAGACTTCGTCGAAAAACCCGTCGACCCGCCCGGCATCCCAAGCAATCCCGACATGGCTCTGGCGTCGATGGGAATCTATGTCTTCAACACCGGTTTCCTGATGGAGGAGTTGCGGCGGGATGCTCAAACCCCTGGCTCAAGCCGTGATTTCGGCAAGGACATCATCCCCTACATCGTCCAGCACGGTAAAGCGGTGGCACATCGGTTCGCCGATTCCTGCGTTCGGGAAACACCGGAGCATGAAGCCTACTGGCGGGATGTCGGAACCATGGACGCCTATTGGCAAGCCAACATCGATCTGACCGAAATACTGCCCGATCTCGACCTTTATGACCGGTCCTGGCCGATCTGGACCTATGCGGAGATCCGCCCGCCGGCCAAATTTGTGCACAATGAAGATGGCCGTCGCGGCACGGCGCTTTCCTCACTGGTGTCGGGCGATTGCATCATTTCCGGATCAGAATTGCATCGCTCGCTGCTTTTCTCCGGTGTGCTGTGCCGCTCTTATTCAAAACTCAACGAAGCGGTGGTATTGCCCGAATGTGTCATCGGGCGTCACGCCAATCTCTCCCGCGTCGTGCTCGACAGGGGCGTCAAGATTCCGGCCGGACTGGTTGTCGGCCAGGATCCGGAACTCGATGCCAGCCGTTTTCGTCGAACCGAGTCAGGGATCTGTCTCATAACCCAGGAAATGCTCGACCGTGAGGGGCTGATTTACGAATGAAGGTTCTCTCTGTTGCGTCAGAAGTCTATCCGCTGATCAAGACCGGCGGGCTTGCGGATGTCGCCGGCGCCCTGCCCGCCGCATTGGCGGCGCACGGCGTAGACATGCAGGTGCTTCTCCCCGGCTACAAGCCTGTCATGGCCAAGCTCGTCAATCCGGTTCGGATGATGGAGTTCGATGATCTCTTCGGCGTCAAGGCAGTGATCATGGCCTACCGGATGGGCGGGGTTCAGTATCTCGTACTGGACGCTCCGGATCTTTTTGACCGCGATGGCGGTCCCTACACGGATGCATCAGGCACCGATTTCCCGGACAACTGGCGGCGCTTCGCAGCGCTGTGCCGCGCGGCCGCCAGCATCGCCGAAGAAGGACTGGATGGATGGATTCCGGACGTCGTTCACGCCCATGACTGGCAGGCGGGTCTGGTTCCGGCCTATCTCCAACATGGCCCGGCGGCAGCCACACCCAGCGTCATGACGGTTCACAACATTGCGTTTCAGGGCCAGTTCAAGGCCGCGATCTTTGCCGAGCTTGGTCTGCCGCCTTCGGTCTTCTCGGTCGACGGCATCGAGTATTATGGCGACGTGAGCTACCTGAAGGGCGGCCTGCAGCTGGCGTCCGTGATCACAACGGTAAGCCCGACATACGCCCAGGAAATCCGCACCCCGGAATTCGGCATGGGCCTTGAAGGCTTGGTCAACGCGCGCGCGGCGGACCTGTACGGTATTGTCAATGGAATCGACACCACGGTCTGGGATCCGGCGAGCGACCCGCTGATTGAAGCCAAATACTCCGAAGGAAAACTCAAAAAACGTCAGCCAAACCGCAAAGCACTTGCCGATCGGTTCGGCTTGACCGAGCAAGATGGGCTCCTCTTCACCGTGGTCAGCCGGTTGACCTGGCAGAAAGGGATGGATGTTCTGGCCGAGGTTGCCGATGACATCGTCACCATGGGCGGTCAGCTTGCGGTTCTGGGGTCAGGCGATCCCGAACTTGAGGACGCGCTCCTGGCCGCAGCTGCCCGTCACCCGGGCCATATCGGCGTCATCATCGACTATGATGAAGCCTTATCCCATCTCATGCAGGCAGGTGGCGACGCGCTCCTGGTCCCGTCACGGTTCGAACCTTGCGGACTGACCCAGCTCTACGGGCTGCGCTATGGAAATGTTCCGGTGGTCGCTCGCACCGGCGGCCTGGCCGACACCATAATCGACGCCAATGAGGCTGCAAGCGCCGCCCGTGTCGCCACAGGCTTTCAGTTTTCTCCAGTCACGCCCGATGCCCTGCGCGAGACACTGCGCCGCGCGACCAGAGCCTTTGCCGAGCCCAAGGTCTGGGCTAGGTTGCAAAATCAGGGGATGGATTCAGATGTCTCCTGGGAGCGAAGTGCAGCACGCTACGCGACGATGTACCGTGACATCATTGCTTCCGTTTCCAGCGATTGAACAGAGTAATATTTGATGACCAAGACCATAAAAATCACCCCTTTTGCCGACCAGAAACCAGGCACTTCAGGACTGCGCAAGAAGGTTCCGGTGTTTCAGACGCCGGGCTACACCGAGGCTTTTATCCAATCCATCTTTGACAGCCTGGAAGGGTATGCCGGGACCACATTGGTGATTGGCGGCGATGGCCGCTATTACAACCGGGAGGTCATCCAGACAGCCATACGCATGGCGGCGGCAAATGGGTTTGGCCGGGTGCTGGTTGGCCAGGGCGGAATTCTCTCGACACCGGCCGCCTCGCATCTGATCCGCAAAAATGAAGCATTCGGCGGCCTGATCCTGTCGGCAAGCCACAATCCCGGTGGTCCGAACGAAGACTTCGGCCTCAAATACAATGTCGCCAATGGTGGCCCAGCGCCAGAGAAGCTCACCGATGCGATCTATTCCCGCAGCAAGGTGATCGACCGCTACCTGATCGAAGATTTCGACGACGTCGATCTCGATCGGATCGGAACCTTTGAAGCGGGCGGAATGATCATCGAAGTGATCAACCCGGTCACCGATTACGCGGAACTGATGGAAACGCTGTTCGACTTCGACGCAATCCGCGCAATGATTGCCGGCGGTTTCAGGGCAACGTTTGATGCCATGCATGCGGTGACCGGCCCTTACGCCAAGGAGATTTTGGTCCGGCGCCTGGGCGCCGACCCGGCCCTGGTGCTCAATGCCGTCCCGCTTGAGGATTTTGGTGGGCACCATCCTGACCCAAACCTGGTCCATGCAAAGGCGCTTTACGACACGATGATGAGTGCCGATGCGCCGGATTTCGGCGCTGCTTCCGATGGCGATGGCGACCGAAATCTGATCATCGGCAAGGGTGTTTTCGTCAACCCGTCGGATTCGCTGGCGATGCTAGCCGCCAATGCGCATCTGGCCCCGGGCTACAAGGCCGGCCTCAAAGGGATTGCCCGCTCGATGCCGACGAGCGGTGCTGCCGACCGGGTCGCTGAAAAGCTCGGCGTCGAGATGCACGAAACACCGACCGGCTGGAAGTTCTTCGGCAACCTGCTCGACGCGGGCCGCTGCACGATCTGCGGCGAGGAAAGCGCAGGCACCGGTTCCGATCATGTTCGCGAGAAGGATGGCCTGTGGGCGATCTTGCTGTGGCTCAACATCCTTGCTGTGCGCCGTCAAAGTGTAAGCGACATCGTCAACGATCACTGGGCCACCTACGGACGGACCTTCTATTCACGCCACGACTACGAGGCCATTGAGAGCGAGAAGGCCAACCATTTGATGAAGGCGCTGGAAGACAGGCTCCCCGAATTGCCGGGCCAGTCAGTCGGATCGCTCACCGTCGAGCGCGCGGACAGTTTCACCTATCATGATCCGGTCGACGGCTCGATCAGCCGCAATCAGGGGCTTCGCATCTTGTTTGAAGGTGGCGCACGCCTGGTGTTCCGGCTCTCGGGCACCGGCACCTCTGGCGCGACGCTTAGGGTCTATATGGAGCGCCATGAGCCTGATCCAGCCCTGCATCAGCAGGAAGCTCAGGCCGCGCTGGCACCGGTGATCGAAGCTGCGGAAACCCTCGCCGGAATCCGCGAGCGCACCGGGCGCGACGCCCCCACTGTCATCACCTGATGAGGTTGATCAACGACGCTGCTGCAGCCTTCAGGGCCGGAGCCGCACTCACGGCCTCCGGCGCACGGTTCGTGGTTCAGGCACCCGGTGCCGAGGCGGTTTCGGTATGCCTGTTTGATCAGATCGACACCGAAGTCGCCCGGCACAGCCTTGACGCAAGCGGCGATGGCCTGTTCACCGGTTTGGTTGAAGGGGTGAGCGCTGGCCAGCGCTACGGTTTGCGCGCGCACGGCCCCTGGGCGCCAGCAAGGGGGGATCGGTTCGACCCGTCAAAGCTGTTGGTTGACCCTTACGCCACAAGGCTCGACCGGCCTTTTTCCTACGACCCGCGCCTCGGCCTTTTTGGGGAGGACACCGCAAGCCTGGTCCCCAAGGCCGTGCTTGAGCCGCCGCTCCCATCCCTCAACCCCGGCAAACCGGTCTTTGTACCCGGGGGTCTGGTTTACGAGCTTCCCGTTCGCGCCTTCACCATGCTGCACCCGGATGTTCCTGAAGGCGATCGCGGCACGCTCAGGGCTCTGGCGCATCCTGCGATCATCGACCATCTGGTTTCGCTCAATGTAAGCACCGTGGAGTTGCTACCGATCGCTGCCTGGATCGATGAACGGCATCTGCCGCCGCTCGGCCTCAGCAATGCCTGGGGCTACAATCCCGTCACCATGCTGGCACTCGACCCACGCCTTGTACCGGGCGGAATTGCCGATCTTCGTTTCGCCGTCGAGGCGCTTCATCAAGCAGGGATCGGCGTCATTCTTGACGTTGTCTACAACCACACCGGCGAAAGCGACAATCACGGGCCGACCCTTTCATTGCGAGGGCTCGGCAACGCCACTTACTATCGGCATGAGCGGGATGATCCCGGAAGCCCGGTCAACGACACCGGTTGCGGCAACACGCTGGCCTGTGACCGGCCGGAAGTTCAGACGCTGGTTCTCAGCGCACTTCGCCATTTCGTAACCCAGGCCGGGATTGATGGCTTCCGCTTCGATCTGGCTCCGGTCATGGGCCGCTCGCAGGACGGCTTTTCAGCGGACGCCCAGCTTCTGCAAGCCATTGTGGATGATCCGGTCCTGCATGACCGGGTGATGATCGCCGAACCCTGGGACATCGGGCCCGGCGGCTACCAGCTCGGCAATTTCGGCCCTCCCTGGCTTGAATGGAACGACAGCGCGCGAGACGACATTCGGCGCTTCTGGCGCGGCGATCCGGGGATGACCGGGGCATTGGCAACGCGGCTTTCAGGCTCATCGGATATTTTCGCGCGCAATGGTGCGCGCAAGACCCGCAGCATCAATTTCGTTGCCGCCCATGACGGCTTTCCGCTTGGCGATCTGGTGATGTTTGAAACCAAACACAATGAGGCCAATGGCGAAAACAACCGCGATGGCCATAACGCCAATCACTCATGGAACAATGGTATAGAGGGCCCGAGCGAAGACCCGGCTGTAGCCGCCGCGCGCGAAGCAGATGCACGGGCGCTGCTCGCCACCCTGTTCTCCACCCGCGGCACGATCATGCTGACGGCTGGTGATGAGTTCGGCCACAGCCAGGGGGGCAACAACAACGCCTATGCACAGGACAATGCCATAACGTGGCGCGACTGGTCGCAACTGAACCATGAGCGGCTCGCCTTTACCCGCGCCTGGTCGAAGCTCAGGGCCAACTCGGAGCTGCTTGGACGTCTGGAGTTTCTCAGTAGCGCAGACGGTTCGGACACTCCCGATCAGGTTGCCTGGCTCACCTCCGACGGCAAACCGATGACGCCGGAAGATTGGGAAGACGCAAACCGCACAGCCTTCGTGATGGTTCTAGGAGCACCCGGCAACCGAATAGCAACCCTCTTCAACCGAGGCTTCAGTGCGGTTGATCCAGCTCTTCCGGCGACTGCGGGCCAATGGGTTTCTGCGCTTTCAGGAACACCCCTTGACGAGAAATCCCCAGGCCGCTCCGTGACCGTCTGGCGGGAAACAGATACCTGACTTTGCGGCCGCGATGAGATGCCGGAAACTGGGTATCGACAAAAATTGCCAATGCACTGCTCCACGCATCGCTGTAAGGTTCCGCATTGCAATATGACATTTGGAGGCCAGCGTGGCACGAGAGATTTCACTCGCCGACATCGAGAGCCTTGTTGGCACGGAACTTGGCGTATCAGAGTGGATTGAGGTTCCTCAGTCGCGGATCGACACATTCGCCGACGCCACCGGTGACCACCAATTCATCCATGTCGATCCCGCACGGGCAGCAGAGACGCCATTCGGAGGAACCATCGCACACGGGTTTCTCACACTGTCGATGCTGTCAGCCATGAACTATGACTGCGTCCCCACTGTGCGCGAACAGACCATGGGGATCAATTACGGCTTTGAGAAAGTCCGCTTCATGGCCCCGGTCCCTGCAGGCACACGCATCCGCGGCCGGTTCGTGCTGGAAGCCGCCCGCTTTCGTGGAGCGGGCATGATCATGTTGACCTATCTGGTAACCATCGAGATCGAGGGCAGCAAGAAACCTGCGCTCACCGCCACCTGGCTGACCATCAGCCAGTTCGATCCCAAGGATCGCCCGCAAGACGCCGGCTGACCGGACGCCAGCGTCACGCGATGCCCGACACTGTCCTTCAGGCCAGGCAGTCCTTTGAGGTTTCCGTCAGGAAGCCAAAGGCGTAGTCGGAGAACGAGCGCCAGCATTCGACGCGATAGTCCGTCTCACCGCTGCGGTGGATCACAACCTCGATTTTTCCCAGGACAGTTCGCGCTGCCGCGCCTACGGGAAATGCCGCGTCGCTCAGGTTCTGCGGACATCCGCCCTCAAGCGTCGCCCGCGCGCCCTTGCCAGCCACAACAATCGCCGTGTTGCGGTGGGAAATGTCGGTCGCCGAATGCAACACCCTGGCTTTCGCGAGATCGCCCATCGGATCGCCGCTCTCATCGATGATCAGCCATTCGTCCGGGCCAAGCCAAAGCGCCAGACGGCCCTTGGCATTGCTTGCCGATGTCTTCGGCGCCAGCGGCAAGTCCAGCCCAAGGACTTTTGAAAGAGCCTTCGCGTTGGCTGAGTCAGCCCGCAACGAGATCCGGCTTGCAGGATTGGCGGGAGTCAAAGTCACGCCAGCACCACCGCTGATGCGGCCTGCGAGCGGCTCAACCCGAACGGCCTGAGCAACTTTGGCTGCGACCTTGGCAGCTTGAGCGGATTTAGCCATTGAGGCGCACTCCCTCTTTGTCGATAAACACGGTGTCGGAAACCTCGACCTCGATGGTCCTGTCAGGCATCGGCACATAGAGCGTCTTGCCCTTGAGCGCACGCCCATCGGCGACAACTGCCATGGCAATCGAGCGGCCGCAGTTCTCGGACCAGTAGGACGAGGTCACGTGACCGATCATTGTCATCGGAAGGCTCTGGTTCGGATCGGCGACGATCTGCGCGCCTTCCTCAAGCACCGTTTTCGGATCCTTGGTCATCAGACCGACGAGCTGCTTGCGGCCCGGGGCAACCAGATCCGGACGCTTCATGCCCCGAATGCCGACAAAATCCGGTTTCTTTTTCGCCACCGCCCAATTGAGCCCGGCATCATCGGGAGTGATTGTACCGTCGGTATCCTGACCGACAATGATGTAGCCTTTTTCCGCGCGCAGCACGTGCATGGCTTCGGTCCCATAAGCACAGGCGCCCAACGGTTCAGCTTGTGCCCAGAGCGCTTCCCAGACCGATTTGCCATAGTCTGCGGGCACATTGATTTCAAAGCCTGCCTCACCGGTGAACGACATCCGGAACAACCGTGTCGGCACACCGCAGATCTTGCCTTCCCGCACGCTCATATGCGGCATCGCCTCATTCGAGAGATCGATGCCTTCCACCAGCGGCGCAATGATCTCGCGAGCCTTGGGGCCCTGAACCGCAATCACGGCCCATTGTTCGGTCGTCGAGGTCAGCCAGACCTTGAGATCGGGAAACTCGGTCTGCAGGTAGTCTTCCATATGATGCATCACCCGCGGCGCGCCGCCGGTGGTCGTGGTCACATGGAACCGGTCTTCGGCCAAGCGTCCAACCACACCGTCATCATAGATGAAGCCATCCTCACGCAGCATAATGCCGTATTTGCAGCGGCCCGGTGCCAGCTTGTCCCAGCCATTGGTGTACATCAGGTCGAGGAACTTGGCGGCATCGGGACCGACAACCTCGATCTTGCCCAGTGTCGAAGCATCGAACATGCCCGCGACCTCGCGCACCGTGCGGCATTCGCGATTGACCGCCTCATGCATGCCTTCGCCGGCGCGCGGATAGTACCAGGCGCGCTTCCACTGCCCGACATCCTCGAAGACCGCACCATGCGCCACTTCCCAGTCATGGATCGGCGTGCATCGCGTCGGATCAAACAGGTGACCGCGCGAATGATTGACGATGGCACCGAAGGTCACCGGCGTATAGGGCGAGCGAAAGGTGGTGAGTCCCACCTGCGGCAGTGGCTTGCCGAGCATTTCAGCCGCAATCGCCAGTCCGTGAATGTTCGACGTCTTGCCCTGATCAGTGGCCATGCCGTTGGTGGTGAAGCGTTTGACGTGCTCGATCGAATGCATGCCCTCGCGCACGGCCAGACGGATGTCCTTGGCGGTCACATCGTTCTGGAAATCGACAAAGGCCTTGACCGTGGTGTCAGGTCCCGCGCCGCCGGCGGACCCCATCATGCTGCCATCCCACGACGTGCCCGCCTCAGCCTCAGGTGCTTTCCAACGGGACCCAGTCTTGATCCCGGCAGATTTCGCGGCCTCAAGCCCGGCCTTGGCGGCGTCGGCAACCGCGTCACCAAGCTCGTCGACGCCATTGCAGGCTCCGACGCTGGTACAATCCTGAACGTTGCGGCCCGGCAGGAACCGGGAGGTTTCCTCATCCCAGACCACCTTGCCGCGCGATTGCGAATACATGTGCACCGAAGGCGTCCAGCCTGCAGACATGATCAGCGCATCAACCGCGATATCGCGTGTCGCCCCGCCCGAAGCCCTGCCGACCTTCATCGATTTGATGCGAAGCGAACCGGAGGTGTCGAGCACTGACTGTCCGGCCAGAACCTCGATGCCCAGCTCCTTGGCACGCGCCACCAGAGACGCATCCGGATCGGGCCGCACATCAATGATCGCAGGCACGGAAACTCCTGCCTGCTTGAGATCAAAGGCAGCGTGCCAGGCTGAATCGCAGGCCGTGTAAACACCGACCTTGGCACCGACGGCGACGCCAAAATGATTGAGATAGGTCCGCGCAGCAGATGCCAGCATGATGCCGGGGCGGTCATTGTTGGAAAACACCATATGCCGCTCGATCGCACCGGTGGCGATCACCACCTGCTTGGCGCGCACCTGCCAAAGCCGTTCACGCGGCAGCGATGGATCCGGGTTGGCCAGGTGTTCGGTCACCCGCTCAAGCAAGGCAACGTGATTCTGCGCCTGATATCCGAAGGCGGTGGTGCGAGTCAGCACCCGCACATTTGCCATGGCGCGAAGCTCGTCTGTGGCGGCCTGCGCCCAGTCCCAGCCCGGCTTTCCGTCAATGACCGCATCGGTCTCGTGATGAAACGCGCCACCGGTTTCAGCCTGCTCGTCGCACAGGATCACCTCTGCCCCGGTATGCGCGGCGGCAAGCGCCGCAGACAATCCGGCTGCACCACCGCCGATCACCAGCACATCACAATGGACAAAATGGTTGGCATAGTGATCCGGATCCGGCTCGCTCGGAGCCACACCCAGACCGGCCGCGGCACGGATCACCGGCTCGTAAACCTTCTTCCAGGCAGCCTTCGGCCACATGAAGGTCTTGTAGTAAAAACCGGCAGCAAAGAACGGCGAGGCGAGATTGTTCAGCCCACCGACATCAAAGGCCAGCGATGGCCAGCGGTTTTGCGATTTGGCCTGCAACCCGTCAAACACCTCCTGCACGGTGGCCCGAATGTTCGGCGTCCGTCTTGCGGCATCCCGGCCAATATCGATCAGCGCGTTCGGCTCTTCCGGCCCTGCCGACAGCATCCCGCGTGGGCGATGGTATTTGAAAGAGCGGCCGGTCAGGTGAATGCCATTGGCAATCAGCGCGGAGGCAAGCGTATCGCCCTCAACCGCTGTCAGCGCCTTGCCATCGAAGGTAAAGCGCAGCGTCTTGGCGGGCGTCAGTCGGCCCTTGCCCTTGATCCGGTTGGCGCCGCTCATTGTTTTTCTCCTGCGACGCGAACCACGCCGTCATCGCCACGCGCCACCGCGACACGGGGCTCGCCGGATTTGTAAGTGGTGACGAACTTATCACTCACCGTATCGCGCACGGCATTGAAGAAGCGCGCGCAGCCATGGATGTGGCGCCAGCGCTCATAGGAAACTCCCTTTGGGTTGTCACGGATAAAGAAGAACCCTTCGAACGCCTCATCGCTGATCTCGGCGATGTTCTTCGGCCGCTCGATATGAGCCTCGCCGGCGTTGCGGAATTCGAGTTCCGGCCGCTCTTCCTGGCAATAGGGACAATGGATCAGAAGCATTGCTTGGTCCTTGGTCAGATCTTGGTCTTGGTCACGGCGGTTTCAGGATCACCGGTGTTGGGTGTTCCTGCCGGCTCAATGATAATTAGATGGGTTTCCTCGTCGGCCCGCGGACAATGTTCAACGCCCTTGGGCACAACGTACATTTCGCCCGGACCGAGCACCACGTCGCCATCACGCATCTGGATGGTCAACCGCCCCGCAAGTACGAAAAACAGATCGTCAGTATCCGGGTGAGAGTGCCAGTTGAACTCGCCCTTTACCTTGACCACCATCACATCGTGGCCATTGAAACCGGCAATAATCTTCGGCGACCAAAGATCGTTGAACGCGGCGAGCTTGTCACCCATGTTGATTGCAGTTTGGGTCATCCGAGCTGCCTCAATGCGCCACGGCCGCCGCCGCCGCCTCGTCGATAAGGCGCCCGGTCCTGAAACGCTCGAGATTGAACGGTGCATTGATCTTGTGTGGCTCGTCACGCGCGATCGTATGAGCAAAGACATGCGCTGACCCGGGCGTTGCCTTGAAGCCGCCGGTACCCCAGCCGCAATTGACATACAGCCCTTTGACCGGGGTTTTTGACAGGATTGGCGACCGGTCAGGCGTCACGTCGACGATGCCGCCCCAGGACCTGAGCATCTTCATGCGGGTAAACATCGGGAACATCTCGCAGATCGCGTCGAGCGTATGGCTCAGAATGTGAAGCCCGCCGGTCTGGGAATAGGAGGTGTACTGGTCGGTACCTGCGCCGATCACCAGTTCGCCCTTGTCCGACTGCGAAATATAGGCGTGTACCGTGTTCGACATGACCACGCAGGGAAATGCCGGTTTGACCGGTTCGGAAACCAGCGCCTGAAGCGGGTAACTTTCCAGCGGCATGCGCACTCCTGCCATTTCCATGATCACCGAGGTATGCCCCGCAGCAACAACGCCGACTTTCTTGGCGCCGATGAAACCGCGGCTGGTGTCGACCCCGGAGACCGAACCATCATCAGAGCGGCGCACGCCGGTGACCTCGCAGTTCTGAATGATGTGAACGCCCATATCGGCCGCTGCGCGCGCATATCCCCAGGCAACAGCATCATGGCGCGCGGTGCCCCCGCGGCGTTGCAGCGCGGCACCCACGACGGGATAACGCGCCGATTGCTGAATATTGAGAGGCGGACAATAATCCTTCGCCTGCTCGGGCGTCAGCCACTCATTGTCGATACCGTTGAGCCGGTTGGCGTGGATGTGCCGCTTGAACACCTGCACATCGTGAACATTGTGCGCCAGCATCATCACGCCGCGCGCCGAGTACATCACATTGTAGTTGAGATCCTGTGACAACCCATCCCAAAGCTTGAGCGCATGATCATAAAGCCCGGCACTTTCATCATATAGATAATTGGAGCGGATGATGGTCGTGTTGCGGCCAGTGTTGCCGCCGCCGAGCCAGCCCTTCTCGATCACCGCAATGTTGGTGATGCCATGCTCTTTTGCCAGATAATAGGCAGTCCCCAGGCCATGCCCGCCTGCACCGACGATGATGACATCATAGTCTTTGCGCGGCTCGGGCGAGGTCCATTGCGCAGACCAGCCCTTGTGGCCGCGGAGCGCCTCGCGGGCGACGGCGAAAGCGGAGTATTTGCGCATAAAGATGTGGCTCCAGATTTTTCCGTATGAATTCAGACAAGCAAAAGCAAATTCAATTGCACGGCATCGGCTGTTTTGCGACTCCAAGGCGGCAATCAATGTCGCACCGCGTCATCAAACACGGGCACATCAAGCCGCATACCGAAAACAAGCCAGCCAGCCGCATGAAAAATAGGCGATAGCAGATGTTGTCAAGCGGCCAGGGACTGGACTTATGCCGGGGAAACTGGTATCTGCCCACTCAATCGTAAAGCCCCTGGTCGAACGAACATAAATTGTTTGTTCAATAAGGGTTGCTTCAACCAACCAAAAACTCGAAGGAACGGGATTAACGTGCAGGTACTTGTCCGCGATAACAATGTCGATCAGGCGCTCCGCGCTCTCAAGAAGAAAATGCAGCGTGAAGGCATTTTCCGTGAAATGAAGATGCGTGATTTTTACGAGAAGCCATCGCAGAAGCGTGCGCGCGAAAAGGCTGAAGCTGTCCGCCGCGTCCGCAAGCTGGCCCGCAAGCGGGCACAGCGCGAAGGCCTTATCGGCGGCGGTCGCCCGGCTTCGCGCTGATTTAGCCGTTTTTTTGCCCTTTTAGGCTTGCATGCATATGAGGCGGAGACGAAGATTCGTCTCCGCCTTTTTGCGCACAGGCTCTGATTGAATCGCCGGGGATTTAAACAGGTCGCTGCATTTGAACTGGGTTGGCGGCACGGGGTCTCCCGCTGCCGTTTGTAGGGGACACGAACGATGCGTTTAACTGCGGCAATCAAGGCAAAAGACCGGATCCCGGGCATCATGCGACCATGGATGATTGCTGCTGCGGTGGCCATTGCAGTGTCCGGCTGCTCCACCAGCTCGCCGATCGACACAATCCAAATCGACCGGACCCAGGGCACCGAAGAGAACATCGCCTCACTGACGGAAGTGATCCGCCGCAACCCGAGCGATCCTGAAGGTTACAATGTCCGTGGCGCGGCCTACGGGCGCTCCGGCCAGTTCCGCAACGCACTTGATGATTTCAACCGGGCGCTTCAACTCAACCCTTCTTTCTTCCAGGCCTATGCCAACCGCGCGCTCATTCACCGCTCCATGGGCAATGTTGTGGAAGCGGCGAATGACTACAATCGCGCCCTGCAAATCAATCCGCGATATGATGTCGCCTATATCGGCCGTGGAAATTTGTACCGCCAGGCCGGGCGCAACAATGAAGCCATGGCAGACTACAACCGCGCCATCAATCTCGAAACAACCGATCCGCGTGCCTATCACAACCGCGGACTTATCAAGCAATTGCGCGGGCAGCACCCTCAGGCCATCGAGGACTTCTCGACCTCGATCTCGCTGGCTCCGAATTCGCCTGAGCCCTACAATGGCCGCGGCATTTCCTATGTCGCGCTCAATGACGATGAAAACGCCTTCAGCGATTTCAACCGCGCAATCGAACTCGATCAGCGGATTGCTGAATCCTGGGCAAACCAGGCATTGATTTACGAGCGCCGTGGCGACAAGGCCCGGGCCAAGCGGTCCTATGCCCGCGCGGCTCAGCTTGATCCGAAATATCGGCCGGCGATCGACGGTCTGGCGCGCGTTCGCTGATCAGCATCGCCTGCTCTACAGGCAAGTTCACACCTAGACAAAATTCACCTTCCCGCTGCCTCAGCCAGGTAGAAACCGCCCCGCGAGAGGCAACGGTTTGGCTGTGCCAACCTGCTTGATAGTCAAACCGGGGCAACACAAGGGTATGGGCAGGGAAACAAAAAGGCCCGGCAACAACCGGGCCTTTTTTCTACATCAGATTCAACCGAACAAAACGGATATTTGAGCACCAATCAGTGATCGATCGCCTTGACGATGTCGTCGGTCATCTTCTTGGCGTCGCCCAAGAGCATCATCGTGCCATCCTTGTAGAACAGCGTGTTGTCGATGCCCGCGTAACCCGAACCCAGCGAACGCTTGACGAACAGACATGTCTGCGCCTTGTCCACATCAAGGATCGGCATCCCGTAAATCGGCGAGGTCTTGTCATCGCGTGCGGCCGGGTTGGTCACATCGTTGGCCCCGATCACGTAGGCTACATCAGCCTGAGCAAATTCCGAGTTGATGTCCTCGAGTTCGAAGACCTCGTCATAGGGCACATTGGCTTCCGCGAGCAGAACATTCATGTGACCAGGCATGCGGCCTGCCACCGGGTGAATGGCGTATTTCACCTCAACACCATTTTCCTTGAGCTTGTCGGCAAGCTCACGGGTAGCATGCTGGGCCTGTGCCACGGCCATGCCGTATCCAGGCACAATGATCACCTTGGATGCATTGGCCATCAGGAAGGCCGCATCATCAGCGGATCCCATCTTGACCGTGCGGTCGATATCATCACCACCCGCAGCCGCGGTTTCTCCACCAAATCCGCCGAGGATGACTGAGATGAACGACCGGTTCATACCCTTGCACATGATGTAGGACAGGATCGCACCGGAGGAACCAACCAGCGCACCGGTGATGATCAAGGCGAGATTGCCCAGCGTGAAGCCGATGCCGGCTGCAGCCCATCCCGAATAGGAGTTGAGCATCGACACCACCACTGGCATGTCGGCGCCCCCGATCGGGACGATGATCAGCACACCGAGGATCAGCGACAACAAAACGATCAGCCAGAACACCGTGTAGCTTTCGGTGAAAACCAGAACGCCGATCAAAACCACGATACCGATACCCAGTGCCGCGTTGATCACATGCCGCATTGGCAACATGATCGGCTTGCCAGACATCCGTCCATCAAGTTTGAGAAACGCGATGATCGAACCGGTAAAGGTGATGGCGCCGATGGCCACGCCCAGCGACATTTCGATCAATGCCTGGGCATGGATTTCACCCACTTCGCCAATACCGAAGGCATGCGGCGAATAGAGTGCGGCAGCAGCTACCAGCACGGCAGCGAGGCCCACCAGACTGTGAAAGCCCGCAACCAGTTGCGGCATCGAGGTCATCGCAATCTTGCGCGCGATGTAAGCGCCCGCGCCACCACCGATGGCGAGACCGGCGATGATCATCACAAAGCCGCTAAAAGATGGCTGAGCAAGAAGCAGCGTGGTGACGATGGCGATCGCCATCCCGATCATGCCGTACATGTTGCCCTGACGCGAAGTCGTCGGATGCGACAGGCCCCGAAGTGCCATGATGAACAGGACACCCGAAACGAGGTAGGCGAATGCGGCGAAATTCTCTGACATCAGCCGGACCTCACTTCTCTTTTTTCTTGTACATGGCGAGCATGCGCTGGGTTACCAGAAACCCGCCGAAGATGTTGACCGAAGCCAGCACCAAAGCGACGAACCCAAAGCCCGTTGCCCAACCTGAAAGGGATGCCCCTACAGCGAGCAGCGCCCCAACCACAATCACCGAGGAGATCGCGTTGGTCACCGCCATCAGCGGTGTGTGCAAAGCTGGCGTCACCGACCAGACCACATAGTAGCCGACAAAGATCGCCAGCACGAAGATCGCCAGGCGGAATACGAATGGATCAATTGCGCCACCACTGGCTGCATGGACGGCCGCCGCCACGCCATCACCAGCAGGTCCGGCATTTTCTGCTGCTGCGCGAACAGCGCTGACCGCCTGCTCGAGATTTTCAAGCGCTGTATCAAGTACGGAACCTGCCATCACGCTGCCCCCTTGCTGGTTTCACCGCCGAAGGCGGGATGAATGACTGCGCCACCATGGGTCAACGCGGTTGCCTTGACCAGTTCATCTTCCAGGTCGACAGAAACTGTCTTGCTTTCCTTGTCGATCATGGTGTCGAGGAAAGTCAGCAGGTTTTTCGCATAGAGCAAAGACGCACTCGCTGCGATCTGACCGGGCATGTTGAGCACACCAATCACGGTCACGCCGTCAATCGTGACGGTGTCACCGGGCTTGGACCCTTCAACATTGCCGCCGCGCTCCACCGCGAGATCGACAGCCACAGATCCCAAACGCATGCTCTTGAGCATGTCGCGCGAAATCAGTTTCGGCGCCGGTCGGCCTGGAATGAGAGCGGTTGTGATCACGATGTCCTGCTTGGAGATATGATCGGCCACCAGCGCCGCCTGCTTTGCCTGGTATTCCTTGGACATTTCCTTGGCGTAGCCGCCGGAAGTTTCCGCTGCCTTGAATTCATCGTCCTCAACCGCGATGAACTTGGCACCCAGCGAGGCGACCTGTTCCTTGGCAGCCGGACGAACATCGGTGGCAGAAACCGCTGCACCCAGGCGGCGTGCTGTTGCAATTGCCTGCAGTCCCGCAACCCCTGCGCCCATGACGAACACCTTCGCAGCCGGCACTGTGCCCGCAGCTGTCATCATCATCGGCATGGCGCGGTCAAAGGCATGCGTGGCTTCGATGACAGCCTGATAGCCCGCGAGGTTTGCCTGCGACGAGAGCACATCCATCGACTGTGCGCGGGTGATGCGCGGCATCAGCTCCATGGCGAAAGCGGTCACACCGGCCTTTGCAAGAGCGGCCAAGGCCTTCTCGTTGCCATAAGGATCCATTTGCGCCAGAACGATCGCACCTTTCTTGAGCGATTTCATTTCTGTTTCCGACGGACGGCGAACCCTGAGAACGACGTCGGCTTTCTTGGCGTCAGCGGCGGTTCCCGCCTTGGCGCCCGCAGCAACATAGTCGGCATCAGCTATCCGGGACTTTTCCCCGGCACCTTTCTGCACAATGACTTCAAGCCCAAGCGCGACCATCTTCTTCACCGTTTCGGGTGAGGCGGCGACACGCGACTCGAGCGAATCGGATTCTTTGGCTACATAAACTATGGCGCCCACGCGAGCCCCTCCTCTTGCATTTGGGATGAGGCGAGCCGGACCGGATCATTGATCCAGGCCCACCCGCGGCGACCGGGTCAGCGAGCGAGAATGCTGCCGCCGATGCTGAGAACCAGGAACAGCAGAAAGCTGACAATGGCTCCGGCAGAGGTAAAGAAATACGCAGCCATAGCGATCAGCAAAGCCACGACAATGATTGTTCCGTACTTGGCGCCAGCCAGGAACAATCCGTAGGTTTTCTCGTGCTCGGAATAATCCATCTCAGCACCGGTCTCGACTGGACCGCTCATCTGCTCAGCCATGCTGTAACTCCCCAATTGGCAATTAACGAGGGATTACACAATCAAATGGCAATGTGCAATGGACAAGCCGACGCAACAGATTTGCCGAACCCTTCCGAAGCGGAAAATCAGGTCGAATGGATCAGCCAAGTCGTGGCTGCACAAACCGTGCAGTGGGAAGAATGGTCAACGGCGTCAAACCCAATTCGGCTCGCGGTGCGAACATCATTCTGCGCTCAAAGGGCTGAGCCGTGAAAAACGGAAATCTGCTATAGATCGAGCTGCGCTCAAAATTCACCTCGGATGCATAAAGCTCGACCATTGAGGAAAACCGTTCGAGATATCGCGGCTCGACCAGCGGTTTTGAATTGAACACACGGGAATAAAACGCCTTGTGATTGGGCTTTACCACCGACAGACAATAATCAGCCTCAAAAAAATCACTGGCCATCGTCGCAATTCGCAACGTCAAGTAGGGAATGCCTGGCAGCTCTCGTAAAACCTCTGGGTCGGCTGCCAGTCGAACCGGATCTATAAACGTACGGCCGGCGGCCAGCAAATCACCCATTACGTCAGGAAAACACTCGGTTGCAAGCCCCATCGGCTCACCAGCGGTGACGTGGTGGATGCGGATGGTCGATACCAACCGTTCTTCGTAATAAATGCCAATCACATGAGCGTTGGGGGCGAAATCCTCGGGATCAATAATCGTTGTGCCCGACTTCGGAGCAAGACCGATCTGCTCAAAGGCCTTAAAGCGTACCCGCGCCACCGCCTCGAGGTCCTCCGAAGATTCAACCCGACGGTATTCAACCCTGTCCAGCAGTTTGAAAAGACGCTTCGTGAAGCGCGGTAGATCAGGTTTTTCGCTTACCATTTCTAGCCTCATTGCCATTCGCAATTAAAGCTTATCGTTAAAAACCGGTTAATCAACAGCGTTGAGCTGATTGACAGTTTAACTTCTCATTAAGGTTAATTTATATTGATTAGAAACTACTAAAGCATGTTGTACCTCTCCCCAAAACGGAGCAGGTCTGCAAGGAAACTGAAATTGGGTGAATTAGGCGCAAAAAGCCTAGGCTTGGCCTGCGTCCGTTTTCAGGCGCGACCTGACAAAGAAAGCTTACGCATCGATTTGTTCGATTGGCAAAGTCTTATTGCCAATTCCTCAAAAGCGCTCGACAACATAGGTGCGCCGAAGATGTAGCCCTGGATGAGATCGGCGCAATTGTTATCCCGGATCAACGTCAGTTGAGCTTCGGTCTCCACGCCTTCGACGATGATATCAAGCCCCAACTCGCGGGCCAGATTTACAACGCCCCGCAACAGTTTCAGCTTGCGTGGATCTTCCGTCAAATTGCTGACGAAAGACCGGTCGATCTTGACCTTGTTGAGAGGAAGCAGGTCCAGATAGCTCAAACTGGAATACCCGGTACCAAAATCGTCGATTGCGATGGTCATTCCCATCTTCCGCAATTCGGAAAGAACTGCACGCGCAGTCGCAAGGTCTTTCATCAAACCGCCTTCGGTTACCTCAACCTGGAGCCGCTCAGGTGCCAGACCACTCTCCGAGAGTGCATCCGAAATAACAGAGACAATCGCCCGATCACCAAGATCATGGGCTGACAAATTGACCGAAACAAACATTTCCTCTGGCCATTCCATGCATGTCCGCACCGCCTGAACAATGACACTCCGGCTTAGTTCGCCGACAATTCCCATTTCCTCAGCCAAAGAGATATAGACCGCCGGAGAAACAGGACCAAATTCCGGATGATTCCAACGCGAAAGAGCTTCGGCGCCGACAATTCTGGTTCCTTCAGGATTGAACATCGGCTGATAGGCTAGCGTGAGGGACTGTGTCTGGATCGCGTCGCGCAGATCGGTCTTAAGACGTTGGCGGCGGCTGTATTCCCGATCCATCTCCTGCTCGAACAGAAACCAGTTTTCCTTCTCATGGCGCTTGGCTTCATAGAGGGCGAGGTCAGCCTGGATGTGCATGTCCTCGATCTGCGCCGTGTCAGCCCTGGACATGGCCACCCCGGCGGAGAAGTTGATGAACAGCTTGTGACGGTCGATGACATAAGTTCCAGACAACGTATCGAGCACTTGATTCATTGTCTCCCTAAGGTCAGCCTCGTCAGCAATATCGGGCACAAACAAGACAAATTCGTCGCCGCCGAACCGGGAGACCACGAGCTTCTGGCGCGACATTGATCGCAACCGAGCTGCGACCGCACTCAACAACTTGTCGCCGCTGACGTGCCCCATGGTGTCGTTGACGTGTTTGAAATCATCAATATCCAACACAACCAGCGCAACGTTTCGTTCGCACTTTTGCTTGGAGAGCTTGAGGTCAACTTTCTCTCTGAACCAGGAACGGTTCGGAAGACCGGTCAGGTTATCGAAACGCGCCATATGGAGAATGCGCTCTTCCTGTTCGATGCGCGAAGTCACGTCTTCAAAGATCAGGACTACGCCATTGCTCCGGCGCTGCCGAGAGGTAAACTCAAGCCAGACCTTGTCATCAAACTTGATTAGTGAACGGACGTCCTTTCCAGAGACGAGTTTTTCCAACTCCGTTGAAATTTTTATGAGGTTTTCGCGGGGAATGCTGCCGTTGCGAGCCCTTAAGCGCAAGGCTGCCCGGAGCGCGCGCCCGCGCAAGTTCATTGTTGAGTCCAGTTCAAAGATTTCCCGCGCCTTGTGATTGATGACCTCAATCCGCCCTTGGCCGTCGAGCATGATAAGACCATGCGACATATTGTTAAGCGCGGTGTCAAAGCGCTCTGCAATTTCCGCGGTCTTGCGTTCCGCGATGACCGTGTTGAACAGAAAATCACGGACCCCGTTTGCCATGTCGCGTGTCGTCAGGAACAGTGGCAGCAATAGCATCGCCATGACGATCATATAGGGGTCACGAAGCAGGAGAAAACCGGCCATCAGCGGAAGGCAAGCCGCCAGAATCATCATATCTACATTGAGTTTTGATCCAAAATTTCGACCAACGACCGATATCATGCTGGCGAGCGTGATAGAAATAGATACCAATTCGGCGAAGGGGTCCTGGGATATAACCAGCGCATAGGCGCACATGATGCCCAGAACAAGCGCACCGGCTACAGGTCCCGCAACATAGCGCCGCTCCCAGTGCAGTGTATCTGACAGGACAAAGGTACCTTTGTCGCAACGGTCGAACGCCTGCATATCAAGCATTCTTAACGCCCAAATGCCAAACAGGGAAAAAGCGCAAAACAGGTAGTAGGGATCATCAAGCCGAAGATATATAGCGGTCGCAGCAACCACGTGTGCAATCATGCCGGCAAAAAGCGTGCCCCGCTTTTCGTAGAGCGACGACACAAATGAAAGGCGGACATCATCCGCAATAGCTGTGCTGTTCGCTGAGTGCATGAACACCGCCCTGTTTATACAAGGTTATGGCGTATCAGCAGGGTATTAAGATTGCATTTACCGGGCATACAAAATCATGGGTGGGACGATCCCAGAGCACCGGCTAACAATATCCAGGGTCAGAAATACAGTTTGATATCTTTATCAAAAGAAGCGTTATTCCGCAGCAACACCTGAGACAACTTCCTTAAATTCGGCCATTGACATCTTCAGCCTCTGCTTTTCTTCCAAGTATGTTTCTGCGTTTGACTCCTTGACGTGCCCGTAACCTCTTATTTTCATTGGGTATGAGACGAACTCAGCGGCCAGGTCCACATTTTCCTGACGCAGGCTGTCTCTTACGAAATCCAGATCTGAGACAAATTCGGAAATCAGGTTGCGCTCCATCTTTCGCTCGGCCGTGTAGCCGAACGGATCAAGTGGTGTTCCGCGCAGAACCTTTAGTTTGGCGAGAACTGAGAACAGCGGGGCCATCCCGCGACCGAAAGATGTTTTGACCGGGTGACCCTGGCTGTTGACCCGGCTGAGAACTGGAGGAGCCATATGGTACTCCAGGCGCTCATAACTTTCGAATTGCTTCGCCAGTTGCCGCCGGAAGCTGCCGTCGCTGTAAAGCCGCGCCACCTCGTACTCGTCCTTATACGCCATGAGCTTGAACAAGGATCTCGCCGCCGCCGCCGATACCGGGCCGGGATGTCCACATACCCGGGTCTCTGCCTCGACAAGCGGCATCAGTGTCTCGCGGTATTTCTGAGCCCAGGCCTCGTTCTGGTAACTCACCAGGAACTCGGCACGGCGATCGATCAATTCCGCAACAGATGGTTCAGCCGCGTCCTCTGCCTGGATTTGAGGAGCTGCCAGCGTTGCCAACACACTCTGAGGGTCATGGCCAGCCTTTCGCCCCCAGCGAAATGCCGCAATGTTCATCGCTACGGAAGCACCATTTAATCGTATTGCCTCCTCCACGGTTTCTGGCGAAAGCGGCAAGGCACCCTTTTGCGAAGCCATACCAAGCATGAACATGTTGGCTGCAATCGCGTTGCCGAAAAGCTGCGTTGCCGCACGGGTGGCATCGAAGAATGTCGTGCACTCTGTCCCGGCAGCCTGGGCAATGGCCCGTTTCAGCCGCTCGGTTGGCAACGAAAAATTGACGTCACGGGTGAATTCGCCCGGCATGACCTCGCTGGTGTTGACCAGAAACGCCGTCTCTCCTTCGCGCACGGCCGAGAGCACCTTGCGTGAGCCCGACACCACCAGATCACAGCCGAGCACCAGATCCGCCTTTCCAGCCGAAATCCGGATCGCATGGATATCGGCCGGTGTCTTGGCGATGCGCACATGCGAAAACACCGCGCCACCCTTTTGCGCAAGCCCGGCCATGTCAATCATGCCACAACCCTTGCCTTCCAGATGCGCCGCCATTCCAAGAATCGCGCCGATCGTAACAACGCCGGTTCCGCCGACACCGTCGATGATCGAGGCCCAACCTTGCTCAAGCGAGGCAACCTTTGGCGCGGGCAAGCCGTCAAGCGGATCACCTGCCGTTTCGAGAAGGGTCTTGTCAGCCTTGCGGATCCGCGCGCCATGCACGGTTACGAATGAAGGGCAGAACCCCTCGATACAGGAGAAATCCTTGTTGCAGCCCGACTGGTCAATCCGGCGTTTGCGGCCGAACTCGGTCTCCAATGGCTGGATCGAGACACAGTTGGACTTCACCCCGCAATCACCGCAGCCTTCGCAGACCAGTTCATTGATGACAACGCGCTTGTCCGGGTCCGGATACGCTCCCCGTTTGCGCCGCCGCCGTTTTTCCGCTGCACAGGTCTGATCGTATAGCAGCACCGTAACGCCTGGGATTTCGCGCAACTCGCGTTGGACGGCATCCAGCTCGGAACGGTGGTGTATGCTGATGGCCGAAGGCCAATCGGTTCCCGCCGGATAACGGTCCGGGTCATCACTGACCAGCGCGATCCGGTCGACCCCTTCGGCGCGCACCTGCCGGGCGATCGCATCCGCAGTCAGGCCACCTTCGTGGGTCTGCCCTCCGGTCATCGCCACCGCATCGTTGTAGAGAATCTTGTAGGTGATGTTGGCACCAGACGAGATCGCAAATCTGAGCGCCAGAACGCCCGAGTGATTGTATGTTCCATCACCCAGATTCTGGAAGATATGCTCGCGCGAGCTGAACGGCGCCTGCCCAACCCATTGTGCGCCTTCGCCGCCCATCTGGGTAAACCCGGAAGTGTCACGATCCATCCACAGGGCCATGAAATGGCATCCGATGCCCGCAGCGGCAACAGAGCCTTCGGGAACCTTGGTCGATGAATTGTGCGGGCATCCGGAGCAAAAATATGGCGTCCGGTTCGCAACGTCGGCACTTTCCGCCAACATGCTTTGAAACTGGCGGATGCGTTTGACCTTGGCGTCGATTTCCTCGGTGTGACCGATGACCCGAAGCACCCGCTCGCCCACCGCCACTGCGATATCATTGGGGTCAAGCGCGCCCTTGACCGGGAATAGCCAGTCCCCGCGTTCATCGCGTTTGCCGACGACAACCGGCTGCTGCGCCGAGCCATACAGCGCTTCGCGCAACTGACTTTCCAGCAGCGAGCGCTTTTCCTCGACCACGATAACCATCTCGAGACCATCGACGAAGGCGGCCATGTCTTCGCGATCGAACGGCCATGGGCAGGCCACCTTGAACAGCCGGACGCCAATCTGGTTGGCCCGCGCCTCGTCGATTCCGATATCCTCGAGCGCCTGGCGCACGTCGAGATAGTTCTTGCCGACCGTCAGAATGCCGATTTTTGCATTAGCTCCACCCGAATAGATGATCCGGTTGAGCCCGTTGGCACGGATGTAAGCGCTCGCCGCATCCCGCTTGTATTCATGCAGCCGCATCTCCTGACCTAGGAAATCGAGATCATTCGCACGAATGTTGAGCCCGCCCGGCGGCATCGAGAATTCCGGAAGCACAATCTTGATACGGTCAAGCCCGGCCTCGACAGAAGCAGTCGATTCCACATTGTCCTTGACACATTTGAGCGCCGCCCAGGTTCCGGCAAACCGGGACATGGCGAAGCCGTGAAGGCCGTAATCGATCATCTCCTGCACACCGGCCGGATTGAGGATCGGAATCATTGTGTCAACAAAGTTGAACTCGGTCTGATGGGCGTTGGTCGAGCTTTCCGCAGTGTGATCGTCACCCATCAGCGCCAGAACGCCGCCATGCGGAGCCGTGCCGGCAAGATTGGCGTGCCGGAAGACATCACCGGAGCGATCCACGCCCGGTCCCTTGCCATACCAGATGGAAAACACGCCATCATATTTACCGGTCCCGTCGAGTCCCACCTGCTGGCTGCCCCAACAGGCGGTCGCCGCCAATTCCTCGTTAAGGCCTGGCTGGAAAATAATGTTCCGACTTTGAAGCTGGCGTTGTGCGCGCTCGATTTGTTGGTCCAGGCCACCCAGCGGCGAGCCGCGATACCCGGATACAAAACCGGCTGTGTTAAGCCCCGCAAGCCTGTCGCGCTCATGTTGCATCATCAACAACCGCACCACTGCCTGCGACCCGGTCACGAAGATCCGCTGCTTGGTCAGATCAAACTTGTCATCAAGCGAAATATCGTGCGCGGTCATTCAAGGCCTCCTCAACAGCCATTGGATCAAACGCCAACCAGCCCACCTACCAGTCGCTCTGAGCTTCTCCGAGCCTAATCCACCCAAGTGATATTTGGGTCCTTCTGTGCATCGGTCAATCGAATTCGTCGGCAATGCTCAACTGCGCAATCGTGCAGCGCCCCCAGCCCAACCGCCGCAACAATATGTCGCAGGAATGCCTTTTGCCGACAATTTACCTCCCGATCGAATGGCCGCCATCTATCGTGATCGCGCTACCGGTCATAAATTTCCCTGCACCGGAGGCAAGCAACAACACCGCCCCGGCAAGGTCACTTCCGTCGCCAAGCCGCCCCATGGGATTCTGACCCGCCATCACTTTGGCTCCAGGCCCCTTCAGGAAAGGACCAGTCAAAGCCGTTTCGAACCAGCCAGGACGGATTTCGTTGACGCGGATCTGGTGCTTTGCCCATTCCAGCGCCAGGCATCGGGTCATTTGGGTGACAGCAGCCTTCGAGGTGCTGTATGCAGCGACCTGGCGGATTGGTATCTCCGACAGAATGCTGGAGATGTTTATGATTGAGCCGCCATTCCCATAACGGATCATGCGCCGCGCGGCCTCCTGCGCAACGGCGAAAGCCCCGTCAACATTGACATCCATGACATTGCGCCACGTCTGAGCAGGAAGAGAAACTGCCTTGTCACGATGTGCGACGCCGGCATTGTTGATCAACACGCTGACTCGCCCCAGCTCCGCTTCAACCCGGTCAAATGCCGCAACAATCATCTGCTCATCGCGCACATCCAGCTCGACGGAAACTGCCGTAGCACCCCCGGAGCACAATGAAGCCGCCGCAGCTTGCGCGACTTCGAGGTCGATATCAGCCAGTGCAACCTTTGCGCCATTGAGCGCCAGAACGCCGGCCATCGCCACACCGATCCCGCCACCACCGCCGGTGACAAGCACGACTTCGCCAGAGACATCGAACAGTTCACTTGCACGCACTGAGTGCCTCCCCATTGGTCCAAAACCCCTATAAAATTTGGTATAGCGGGATGCTCTGCCGGACGCCACCACGGGCAACACATTCAACTGGTCAAATAAATGCACCACTCGTTGCTTTTGGAGCTTTTTTGCTGTTATGGACTGTCACAGCGCGGCATTGGTGATATTGAAGGCGAACAAGGGAACCGTGGTTGTTCGCACTCTGACAAATCAGAGGCGAACTGACCGGGAGGACATTATGGGAAGTCTTTTGGTGTTGAGCCGGTCGATCGACCGGATCAATGAGTTTGTGGGACGCAACGTGGGCTGGCTTGTGCTCGCCGCCGTGCTGATCAGTGCTGGCAACGCCACAACACGCAAGGCGTTCGACCTATCGTCAAACGCCTGGCTGGAAGTGCAGTGGTATCTGTTCGGAGCGGTTTTCATGCTCGCCGCCGGGTACACATTGCGCCGCAACGAGCATGTGCGCATCGATGTTCTGGCCGGCAATCTTGCCAAGCGGACCCGTGACTGGATCGACTTGTTCGGGCACATCTTCTTCCTGCTTCCCTTGTGCATCATGATGACCTATCTCGCTTGGCCGTTCTTCTGGCGGTCTTTCGAATCCGGAGAAATGTCCAGCAATGCCGGCGGACTTATCATCTGGCCGGCCAAGGCCACCATTCTGGTGGGCTTCATTCTGCTCACCGCCCAGGCCATATCCGAGATCATCAAGCGGATTGCCGTTATCCGCGGCCTCATTGAGGAGGAGCACGGTCATGATCACTCCATGCCGCCACAGGTCGAGGCCGCAGCGGAAATGAAGGACGGCAAAGATGCTTGATCTGATCGCTCACAATCTCGCACCGATCATGTTCATCACCGTGATGGCAATGCTCCTGATCGGCTATCCGGTTGCCTTCACTCTGGCAGCTGGCGGTATGTACTTCTTTGTCGTCGGCGTTGAGCTCAGCCATATCTCGCCTGAGATCCGCCTTTTCTGGCCGCTGGCTCAGGCCAACATGAACCGTGTCTTTGACATCATGCGCAATGACACATTGCTGGCCATTCCCTTCTTCACATTCATGGGCCTGATCCTCGAACGTTCGCGCATGGCCGAGGATCTGCTCGATACGATCGGTCAACTTTTCGGAACACTCCGCGGCGGATTGGCTTTTGCCGTCGTGCTGGTCGGAGCTTTGCTCGCCGCCACGACCGGTGTCGTCGCCGCTTCGGTGATCGCGATGGGCCTGATTTCATTGCCGATCATGATGCGTTACAACTACCACCCCGGGCTCGCAGCCGGCACCATTGCCGCCTCGGGAACGCTGGCACAGATCATACCGCCATCACTGGTGCTGATCGTCATGGCTGACCAGCTTGGCCGGTCCGTGGGTGACATGTATGTCGGCGCCTTCTTCCCCGCGCTGATCGTCGTGGGGATCTATTGCGCCTACATCTTTGCCGTAACCCTGGTAAAACCCGAGTGGGCACCTGCGCTGCCGCCCGAGGCCCGCCCCCTTGGTGACGGAGGACGCTCGCTTTACCTGATCCTGCTGATTGCGGTTGGGCTGTATTTCATCGGCTACTACTATGTTTTCGATCATCTGCGATTTGAAACAAGGGTTGTATGGTCGGCACTTGTCGCCACCGTTCTTCCATATGGATTCGCAATAGCAAACCGCGCCATGAAACTCGGTTATCTGTCGAAGATGGCGGAACAGGTGGTGATCGTTCTGATCCCGCCGCTGGCACTGATTTTCCTTGTTCTCGGCACCATCTTCCTGGGTATCGCAACCCCGACCGAAGGCGGCGCCATGGGCGCCACCGGCGCGCTTGTCATGTCCATAATGAAGCGCCGGCTGGACAAGAAAACACTCATGCAGGCGCTGGATTCCACCACGAAACTCGCAACCTTCGTGATGTTCATCCTGATCGGCGCCCGTGTCTTCGCCCTCACCTTCTACGGCATTTCAGGTGATCGATGGGTCGAAGAGCTTATGCTGGCCCTGCCTGGTGGAGAGACCGGTTTCCTGATCACGGTTTCAATCATCGTTTTCATTCTGGGTTGCTTCCTCGACTTCTTCGAGATCGCATTCGTCCTGGTGCCGCTTCTCGCACCGGTGGCCGAGAAACTCGGCATTGACCTGATCTGGTTTGGCGTGTTGCTGGGCTTTAACCTTCAGGCCAGCTTTCTCACACCGCCCTTTGGCTTCGCTCTGTTCTACCTGCGGTCGGTCGCGCCGGTCAAAGCCTGGTATGACAAAACCACGGACCGGATGATCGAGCCGATAACCACCAAGGCGATCTACACCGGAACCCTGCCCTTCATCGTCATACAGATCTTTATGCTTGGGCTCCTGATCGCCTTCCCTGGTCTCGTGACTCACTACAAGACTGACCCGTTGATCCTCGATCAAAGCGACATCAATGAAGAGATCAACAATATCGGCGGCGGCGGTTTCGGCCTTCCCGGTTCAGGGCTGAGCATTGATGGCGGATTGACCCTGCCCGGAGCGCCAAGCCTTGGTGAGCCTCCAAATCTGGGCGGGCCGGAAAGCGGCGGCGCGCTGCCGCCCCCCGGTGGTCTGCCCGCACCAGGTGGATTGCCCGCTCCAGGCGGAGCAACCGGCTTGCCGAACTTCGATTGACCTAGGGTCAGATAACTTGAAATGCTGAACCCGGCGGAGCATCTCCGCCGGGTTTTCAATTGCATGTTCTTAAGAGAGAAACCGTATGCCCCTTTGTACGAAGCCTCCGGCTCACCAAGGGCCAAGCCGGGATCAGGGGTTTGTTCTCACCGATGATGACAATGATCACATGAGGGCTTGTCTGCGGCTTGGCCGCGACCGGACAACCTTGGCGCAATACCGAGCGTTGTCATTGCAACAGGTAGAAAAACGTTGCCCCGCACAAGCAAAAGCCCCGGAGTTGTGAGAACCCCGGGGCCTTGAGATAACTTCGTTTGCCGAAGTCTGGCTTAGAGCTTGCCGCCACGCTGCTGGATCATCATGAACGTGTCCATGTTATATTCAGCCAGCTGCAGCCAGAGATAGCCGTCACCGCGGTAGCCCATGTAAGAATCATGCAGCTTCTTGAACTGCGCGTTCTCTGCGCTGATGTCCGCATAGACCTTGTTGGCAGCATTGAAGCAGGCTTCCAGGATTTCCAGGCTGTAAGGACGCAGCTTGGTGCCTTCGGCCACGAGCTTCTTCAGAGCCGGCGGATTGAGCGTGTCGTAACGCGCCATCATCACGCTGTTGGCAAGAGCGGAAGCCGTTTTCAGGACGCCTTGGTAAGCGCCGGGCAGCTCGTTGAACTTTTCAATATTGATCAGGTTCATAAGCGCAACGCCGCCTTCCCACCAACCGGGATAGTAGCAGAACGGAGCAACCTTGTTGAAACCGAGCTTGGAGTCATCGTAAGGCCCAACGAATTCAGCCGCGTCGATTGTTCCACGTTCCAGCGCGGCGTAGATATCGCCACCAGGGATATTCTGCGGAACAACGCCGACTTCCTGGATGATGCGGCCGCCGAAGCCACCGATACGCATTTTAAGACCCTGCATGTCGGCAACGGTGTTGATTTCCTTGCGGAACCAACCGCCCATCTGAGCACCGGTATTGCCCGCAGGGAATGCAATCATTCCATTTGTGGCATAGAATTCGTTCAGCAGATCAAGACCGCCGCCTTCATACAGCCAGCCATTGGTCATGCGCTGGTTGAGGCCGAACGGAACGCCTGTTCCGAATGCCCAGGACGGGTCCTTGCCGAAGAAGTAGTAGGATGCGGTGTGCGCCATTTCGATGGTTCCGTCGCGAACTGCATCGGCACCTTCAAGAGCACCGACGATTTCGCCCGAACCAAAGACCTGGATTTCAAAATTGCCATCGGTGGCTTCGCCCACCGCCTGTGCGAACACTTCCGCGGCACCATAGATGGTGTCGAGCGCCTTCGGGAAACCCGAAGAGCAACGCCATGTGATTTTCGGCAGTGTCTGTGCGATGGCCGGAGCGGCCAGAGTGGTCGCTGCAGCAGCGCCAGCGCCTGCAACACCAGCCTTTTTGATAAAGGAACGACGGTCCATAAATACCTCCCAGTTGAACTTGCGCCGCGAGACAAAGGGTCTTTCCCAGTTACCTGCCCCGGCGACATGCGAAGGACATAACCATGTTGCGAAAGGCCTTTCAAGCAAAAGCAGCCAATTTCAATCTGCAATGGTCAATTTTTTTGGCCAGTTTAGGAGCTAACCGAAAACCATGAATTGACCGTATCGCCGCATCTTTTCGCCCAAACATGGAGAATTGACAAAATCGCGGACTCCCGCAACAACCAAAGCGCCTGATTCAGCTCATCCGGGCACGCTTTTTCGAAGGATTGAAGCCATGCACAACGGTCTTGTGGCGATCCCCGCCGACATCCGCTCATTCGATGGATACACCTGGCACGCGGCGCCAGATCAGTACATTCGCGCCGCAATCGACGGCGCCGGCGTGTTGCCATTGGTGGTTCCCGCGCTCGAAGATGGCGCGGATGTCGATATGGTGCTGGACCGGGTCGATGGCGTATTGATAAGCGGTTCACGCACCAATGTTCATCCCTCCCATTACGGCGAAGAAGAGACCGAAAGCCATGGGCCTTTCGATCCGGCACGCGACCGTGTCAGCATGGAGCTGATCCGCCGTGCGATTGAACGCGGCATTCCGTTGCTGGCCATCTGCCGCGGAATTCAGGAGCTCAATGTCGCTCTCGGCGGCTCGCTGGCGACCGAGATCCAAGAGTTGCCTGGGCGGATAGATCACCGCAAGCCGGAAACCCCGGACAGGGATGAAGCATTCGCGATCCGACATTCCATCAAGATCAAGGAAGGCAGCTGCCTCGCCTCGATCCTCGGGAGTGGCGAAGCTCAGGTGAACTCCTTGCACCGGCAGGCTATTTCACGGATCGCTCCGCGCCTTGCCACAGAGGCTGTAGCGGAGGACGGAACCGTCGAGGCCGTCAGCGTGATCGACGCACCGGGATTTGCCATCGGTGTGCAATGGCATCCCGAATATTGGGTTGGCAGCGATCACGTCTCCGACCGCATCTTTGCAGCTTTTGGCGAAGCCGTTCGCACCCGCCACAAGCAGCCGGCCCAGGCCGCCGAATAGATAACCACCGGCCGGGACATGCCAAACCGCTAGCCCGTCCGGTTAAAGCCCTCACATTCCGCAACCGGCGACAATGCCGGGCGGCCATCAAACCATGCCAGAAGATTGCCGACCACCAGATCCGCCATGGCGTTACGGGTGGATACCGATGCGGACGCCACATGCGGAAGCAGGCAGGCATTGGGCAGATCGATTAGCGCCTGCGGCACATTCGGTTCATCGGCAAAGACATCGAGACCTGCGGCAGCAATCCGCCGCTCCCCAAGCGCTGAAATCAGAGCCTCCTCATCGATGGTCGAGCCACGGCCGACGCTGATCAGCACGCCATTGGCCCCCAGGGCATCCAGAATCGAAGCATTAACGGCCTTGTTGGTCGCCGCGCCACCGGGGACAACGACGATCAGCGTGTCGACTGCGCCGACGAGCCCGATCAGCGTCTCATGCCAGGGATACTCGACATCATCGCGCTTATTTCGGGTGTGATAGTGAATCGCAACACCGAAAGCCTCAAGCCGCCGAGCGATTGCAAGACCGATCCGCCCGAGGCCGAAAATGCCAATCGTACGTCCTCTCATGGTCAACGGAGTGAGCGGGTAAGCCCCCTCATTCGCCCAACGTCCGGCGCGAAGGTAAGCCTCGGCTTTGGGAAATTCGCGCAGGGTATTGAGCAGAAGTCCGACAGTAGTGTCGGCGACCTCGTCACTGAGCACATCGGGTGTATTGGTCACCATGACCTTGCGTGACGCAGCATGTGCCGCGTCCACCGCATCATAGCCGACTCCGAAATTGGCAATGATTTCGAGATTGGGAAAGGCGTCGATGAAGTCCGAAGAAATCTTGGTCATAGACGCAACACCAACAACGCGGCTACGCGCGTCGGCATCCACCAACCGCGCATCCGGCTTATCGATGAAGACCGCATCGAACTCAGCCTCGACACGTTCACGAACCCGGGGATTGATCCGGCCCGGGACCAGAATTGTGGGGCGGTGATCCGCGCTCATTGCCCCATCCCCTCGCGGCCCGCGCCGGGATTGAGCGGCGATGTCGATTGGCGTATCCGCATTTCGGGTTTGATCAGATGGAGCCCGTCCGCCTCGCTCGAGCCATTGAGCTTGTCAAGCAGTGCCCGGGCGGCGAACCGTCCCACTTCGGATTGCCCGTTCCACACGGTGGTCAGAGCCGGAGTGGCGATCGCCGCCTCCTCCAGGTCATCATAGCCTGTCACCGAAACATCCTTTCCGGGCACAAGTCCTGCCCGCGCAATTCCGTTTATGAGTCCAATCGCAACAAGATCGTTCCAGCACACAGCGGCGGTCGGCTTGAGCGGGTTGGCGAGAAAGTTCACCGCCGCCTCAAATCCGCTCTGCTTGGTGCGCGGCCCGGGTATACGCAGCGCAGGATCAACCTCTATCCCGGCTTTCTTCAGAGCATCCGCATAGCCGGCGTAACGATCACGACCGGTCGATGTGTGGTCGGTGCCGCCAATCATGGCGATGCGGGTATGCCCCAGACTGATAAGGTGATTGGTGGCGAGTGCCGTGCCATAGGCATCGTCGCCGCGAAATGTAGGAACATCGATTTCAGGGACCGAGCGTGCAATCAGAATGGCCGGCATCCCGTTGTCTTCCGCCAGGCGGATGTCGGACGCAGGCGTTCCGATGGCCGGCGACATGATCACCCCGTCACCGCCAAGCTGCAGCAGCGTCTCGATGAAATTGCGCTGCTTCTCGACCGAATCATAATGATTGGAGAGAATGAAAGTCTGCCGGCTGCGATCGAGTTCGGTTTCAATCGCCCTGAGAATTTCCGCATAAAACGGGTTCATGATGTCATGCACAACGACACCGACAATACCGGAGCGGGAGGTCCTGAGCGATGCCGCCCGCCTATTGTATATATAGCCCAGATCAATCGCTTTCTCCTTGATCCGATCTCGTGTCGTATCGGCGACCAGCGGGCTGTCTCTTAATGCCAATGATACGGTTGCAGTCGACAGACCCAAAGCTTCCGCAATGGTGGACAGTTTTACCTTTTGCGCCAAATGCGATTTCCCCAACAAAGGAGCGTGCCGCTCCAATTCAAACTTTTAAACAAGGTTAAAAGCTTTAAACAACGCTTGCAATCAATCTGTTTGCGGCGCGGCACTTTCGCCTGTGGTCGTCGTATCTTGGTCAGCGGCACCGTCATCATCATCGTCAGGTTCAAGACCAGCTATCACAGTTTCAACATTCAGCGTTTTGGCAATATTGGCGTCCATCTTGGCCAGCAATTCGAGCAATTCCGCGGTATCCTTTTTCTTCAGCCCAGCAAAAGCGGCCTTTTCCGTCCGTCGCTGCGCCTTGCGAACAGCCTTGATCTGATCGCGACCGGCATCGGTAAGGAACACCAGCAGCATGCGGCCGTCGTCCGGCGAGCCCTCGCGCCGCACAAAACCCTGGGCAGCGAGCCGACCGATGGTCTTGGTGATGGTAGGCGCCTTGACCCCAAGCGATATGGCTATCGCGCCGGGTGTCTGGCCATCCTGATCGTCGAGAGCCAGCATCACCCCGTCCTGACCGGCATAGAGCCCCAGATCGAGCAGGTAACGCGACAAAACGGTTCTGGCGTTGCGCGCAACCTGGTTGACCAGCACCAGCGCTTCGGCCTGGCTTTCCCGCTTCGTCATCTTGGATTTGCTTTTCTTCTTGGAGGACATTGAACACTCCTTGCTGCAGCATTTGCTCCAAGTTTTTGACAATACCGTGACTTGCCAAACCCATCGGACTAGAAACACCGTAAACAGGCTTCGAATCCTTGACTTTGACTCTAAACAAGCCTGATCGGAAAAACCACCACATGACACGACAATCGGTGACGATCGCGGTCCTTCCACTTGGCGCCCATGAACAGCATGGGCCGCATCTTCCGTTCGAAACCGACGCGGTGATCGCAGGTGCGGTTGCGCAAAGGCTTGCCAAAACAGCACCGCCCGGCATCAAGGTCGAAGTTTTGCCACTGGAACCCGTCGGTTATTCGATCGAGCACATGGACGTTGACGGCACCCAGACGCTTGCTTTTGACGAGGCCGTCAACCGCTGGATCAGGATTGCCGGCGAATGTGCCGATAGGGGCGTAAGGCGGTTGATGTTGCTCAATGCCCATGGAGGCAACTCACCGCTGCTCACAATCGTCGCCACCGAGGCACGCGTGCGTTTCAACATGCTGGTGGTGGCAACCAGTTGGACTCGCTTCGGCGTTCCCGACGAGGTCATCTCGCCCGATGACAAGGCCTACGACATTCACGCAGGCGATATTGAAACATCCGTCATGCTTGCGCTCCGGCCGGAGCTGGTCCGGCAGGAGGCAATCCGGGACTTCCCCTCGAGCCAGCAAGATTTTACCGCGCGTTTTAAACACCTGCGCGCCTATGGTCCCCATGCATTCGGCTGGAAAATGTCAGACCTCAATTCGGACGGTGCCGCAGGCAAAGCATCTCAGGCCAGCGCCGCAAAGGGCGAGGCACTTCTTGATCACGCTGTCGCAGGGCTTTGCGAATTGCTGGACGACATGGCGCAGTTCGATCCCGATGATCTGCGCTAACTCGGATAAGTAAGCCAAGACTAACGTATTCACGTACACCTGGACCCAGCGCGTCGGTTGATATTCAGATCTCGTGCCTATTTTCAATAGATAAGCAAGCCACCAACACAGCCAAAGGCTCAAATCATGCTCCGCACCGATACTTTGATCATCGGCGCCGGCCTCGCCGGGCTGACCGCAGCAAGGCACCTGCGCGACAGTAACATCGATGTGGTGGTGATCGAAAAGTCGCGGTCTCCTGGCGGACGAATGTCGACCCGGCGCAGTGATTACGGCAATTTCGATCATGGTGCCCAGTATTTTACCAGCCGCACGCCGGAGTTCACCGCTCTGGTCAATCAGCTTGTCGAGAATGGCGATATCGCTCCATGGCAACCGAAGGGAAAGGACAGCACATGGCCCTGGTGGGTCGGTCAACCTGGCATGTCTGCCATGGGCAAGGCGCTGGCAGGCGGTCTCGATATCCGGTTCCAGGCCCAGGTGTCGGGGATCAACCGCATTGATGATGGGTACAGCGTCGAGATTGAAGCAGCAGACAACGCCAGCAACGCGATATCGGCCGCACGGGTCGTTGCCGCCATTCCCGCACCGCAGGCAGCATCCCTTCTGGTTCCACTTGATCCGGCATTCACCGCAATCGAGCAAGTGGTGATGGCACCTTGCTGGGCCGCAATGGTCGCCTTTGATACCAGTCCGGCTGCAGTTCCGGACATACTCCGCGGGGATCCAGCAGATCCACTGGCGCTGATCGCGCGGAACAGCTCCAAGCCCGGACGAAACGGCGAAACCTTTGTCCTTCACGCCTCACCCGCATGGAGCCGAGAGCGGCTGGAGGATAAAAAGGAAGTGGTTGCCGACGACCTTCTGGCGGCCATGCGCCACGCCGTTGCTCCCTACACAATCTTGCCCGAACCGGTTCATTGCATTGCGCACCGCTGGCGCCATGCCCTGACCGAAACAGCTTTGGATGCGCCCTTCATCACCAATACGGACAGCACGCTTCTGGCTTGCGGCGACTGGTGCATTGGCGGGCGGATCGAAGCCGCGCATCAATCCGGACTGGCCGCGTCCCGCCACATAGTGTCAATGTGAAACGGGCATGTGAGTGGCGCAATCGGATCAGAGCGCCTATATGGGGCATTCTAGAACACTCCTGACAGGCAATGACCATGAGCGAAGCCCCCGCCCCCATCCCCGTGACCGTGCTGACAGGCTATCTCGGAGCCGGAAAGACCACCTTGCTCAACCGGATTCTCACCGAGTCCCATGGCAAGCGCTATGCTGTTATCGTCAATGAGTTCGGCGAAATCGGCATCGACAACGATCTCATCGTCGAATCCGATGAAGAGATCTACGAGATGAACAATGGCTGCGTCTGCTGCACCGTTCGCGGCGATCTCATCCGGGTTGTCGAAGGTCTGATGCGCCGGCCCGGCCGTTTTGATGCAATCATCGTTGAAACCACCGGCCTCGCCGACCCGGCACCCGTGGCGCAGACTTTCTTCATGGATGATGATGTCCGCTCCAAGACCAGGCTCGATGCTGTGGTAGCGCTGGTCGATGCGCGTCATCTGCCGGCCCGTCTCAAGGACAGCCGAGAGGCCGAAGATCAGATCGCCTTTGCTGACGTCGTGCTCCTGAACAAGACCGATCTGGTTTCACCCGAAGAGCTTGAAGCGGTCGAACGCATCGTCCGCGCGATCAACCCGTCAGCCCGCATACACCGCACGGAACGCGCTTCGGTCGCTCTTGATGCGGTGCTCGATCGCGGTGCCTTCGATCTGAGCCGGGCACTCGACAATGATCCGCATTTTCTCGATCACGACGACCCGGACCATGTTTGCACACCGGATTGCGACCATGATCACAGCCACGATCACCATGGACATGATCATCATCATGCTCACGACCACGACGGACATGGCCACAAGCACGCGGCTCCCGCCGCAATTCATGACCTGACCATTGAGTCGATCTCGCTTCGCACAGGCCCGCTCAACCCGAAGAGGTTCTTCCCCTGGATCGAGAAGATCACCCAGATAGACGGACCCAAGATTCTCAGGCTCAAAGGCATCATCGCCTTTGATGGCGATGATGACCGCTATGTGGTTCAGGGCGTGCACATGATTGTCGAAGGCGACCATCAGCGCGCCTGGAAAGACGATGAAAAGCGCGAAAGCCGCATCGTCTTCATCGGTCGTGACCTCGACCGCGAAAAGCTGGAACGCACCTTCCTGGCCTGCCAGGCCTGAGGACAGTCATCATGCCGACAGTCGCGCCCGTCGACCTCGACGATCATTGCCTCGCAGTCACCTTCCTTGGCGAGGTGCCAACCTTTGCGATGGCCTCCGGATTGGTTGTCCGGCTTGATCATGGCACCCATCGCCATGAACTCCATGACGGTTTGCTCACCGCCACACCGAGCTGGAATGGAAAGGCACTGATCAGCGGCGGTGAGGACGGCAAGGTCATGCAGCTTGACGCAGATGGCACCGAGACCGAACTGCGTGGCCCGGCGCGCAAATGGGTGTCGGCTGTTGCGCCAGGACCACAAAACGCCGTCGCGTTTTCGGAAGGCAAGAATGTCACCGTGCTGCTTGCGGACAAGACCGAGCGGCACTTTGAGGAGGCCCGCACCGTCGAGGGGCTCGCTTTCGCACCCAAGGGCCTGCGCATCGCCATGGCACGTTACAACGGGGTCTCGCTGGCGTTCGTGAACGGCAATGCACCTGCGCTGGATTTCGAATGGAAGGGCGCACACAATCAGGTGCTGTTCAGCCCCGATGGCCGCTTTTTGGTAACAGCCATGCAGGAAAACGCGCTGCACGGCTGGAAACTTGACGGCAAGCCAGGTGGCGAACAGCGCCATATGCGCATGACCGGTTACCCCGCCAAGGTCAAATCCCTGTCATGGTCGAGCAAGGGCAAATGGCTGGCTTCTTCCGGTGCACCATCGGCCATCGTCTGGCCTTTTTCCGGCAAGGACGGGCCTATGGGCAAAGCGCCTCTGGAGCTCGGACAACGTGCCGACACCATGGTGACCTGTGTGGCCTTCCATCCCATCGAGGATCTGGTGGCCATCGGTTTCGGCGACGGAATGGTGTTGGCGGTTCGTATCGCCGACAGCAAGGAAGCACTTCTGCGCCGACCCGGCCAGGGGCCCATCAGCGCATTGGCCTGGAACAAACCAGGCCGCCTGCTCGCATTCGGATCACAAGCAGGCGACTGTGGTGTTGTCGACATCGCAGGCTGAAGTACACCTGGTCAGGACCAGGACAGCTCCAGTTGCGGCCGGCCATTGGATGTCCGCTCGCGGCTGACACCCTCCTTGCCGATCACACCATTGACCCGTTTCCTGAACGACGAGAAACTGTCGAAGGTAACCACATCAACGGCTTCATCGAGATCCAGTGACACCCGGTAGCTGCCAGGTGCCGAAGTCAGGGCCTGGACGCCAACAATGCGGGCACTGAATGGCTGTCCAAGATAGGCCCCGGTCACCCTGGCACCCGGTGTCAGCTGCTCCGGGCCGGCACGGTTTCCGACTGCAGCATGCAGAGTGTTCGGTAGTGTCCGTACACGTGGTGTAATTTCATCGGCATTGCCGGTGTAATCTGGGTGGCCATCGAGGTGTATGGTCGAGGTGGAGTTAGCAGCTTCAACTACGAGCCACACGGAGACCCCGATGACCAAGACCAATATGGACCTTTCAGAGCTTCTGCAAAAGCACGATCAGGGCGACTTGCTGCGCTCGATTGCCGAGGCTGTTCTTCAGCTGATGATGGAGAGCGATGTCGACGGCCTGATCGGCGCAGGACGCCACGAACGGGCCGAGCAGCGGACGACCTGGCGCAATGGCTACCGTGACCGTTGTCTCGATACCCGATTGGGGACGCTGAACCTGAAGGTGCCGAAGTTGCGGCAGGGCACCTATTTCCCCGGCTTCCTCGAAGCCCGCAAGACCTCTGAGCAGGCTCTGGTTGCGGTGATACAGGAAGCCTGGATTGGCGGAGTGTCCACAAGGCGGGTGGACGAACTGGTTCAGGCTATGGGGCTGAGCGGCATCTCGAAGAGCACGGTGTCCAAGCTGTGCAAGGACATCGACGAGCGGGTCGGCGAGTTCCTCAATCGCCCGCTCTCCGGCGAATGGCCCTATGTCTGGCTCGACGCCACCTACCTCAAGCAGCGCCAGGGCGGTCGGATCGTCAGCGTGGCCGCCATAATCGCTGTTGCCGCCAATACCGAGGGCCGCAGGGAAATCATCGGCCTTGGCGTCGGCCCCTCGGAAGCTGAGACCTTCTGGATGGACTTCCTGCGCTCGCTGAAGGCCCGCGGTCTTGACGGCGTGAAGCTGGTGATCAGCGATGCCCACAGCGGCTTGAAGGGCGCGATCTCCCGGGTCTTCGAGGCAACCTGGCAGCGGTGCCGCGTTCACTGGATGCGCAACGCCCTGGCTCATGTCTCAAAGGGCCAGCACACGGTCGTCGCGGCCGCCATCCGGCAGGCCTTCGATCAGCCAGACCGCAAGCATGCAGGCGAAACATGGCAACGGGTCGCAGATCAGCTCCGCCCGAGATGGCCCAAGCTCGCCGATCTGATGGATGTCAGCGAAAACGATGTGCTGGCCTACATGGCGTTCCCCCGCCAACACAGGACCAAGCTTCACAGCACCAATCCGATCGAGCGGCTGAACAAGGAAGTGAAACGACGTGCCGACGTCGTCGGGATATTCCCCAACGAGGCCTCGATCATGCGTCTCATAGGCGCGGTGTTGTTCGAACAGAATGACGAGTGGCAGACTTCAAGCCGCTACATGATGGTCGAAGCCTTCGCCCAGATCGACAAGGGAGGAGATCGACCCCATCCTCAGCATAACAATGAAAGCCGCCTGATCATGACCTCAGGCCATCTGGAAAATTACACCACCTTGACGGACGTGACCGAGTGTTCCAATCATTGAAGCCGAACTGGGCGGCGATGAGTTCAAGCGCCCGGGAATGATTGATGGCATCGCCATTGGCTTCCATCCGGGACCGCAAACGACGGGCCTGGTCTTTCAATGCGCTCAGTGTTGGCAGTTGCGCGGTACCACGCATGGCAGTTCTCCTGTCATGACATGCTCATTCGAATAGGGGGTGCCCGCGTTCCACCATCTGGCATGTCATCCATAAGGTGACTGCTTGAAAGCTGGAGACTTCACCATGGCTCAACGCCTGCGGACGGCCGGGGCTCCAGACCCGAGGACTGGGAAATAGGGATGCAGGATCGCAATGTCAACCAAGGCCTGAAAGCTTGGTTTGCACACCGAGACTCAGTCGTACCCGCCCATTGAGAGGTCAGTGTGTCGTCACACCACCCAGGGCCTCTTCCCGGTACTCGGTCGGGCTGACGCCGACACGCTCGCGAAACGCCCGGTTGAACGGAGCCAGCGAAGCATAACCGAGACTGAAAGCGTGTTGGATAATCTGCTCGCGCGCAAGCTCGGGATCGGAAAGCCGCCGCTTGGCCTCCGCAATCCGGTAGTCATTTATGAAGGCCGCAAAATTGCGGTAACCGAGCCCGCGATTGATCAACTTTCGCAGACGGTGTTCCGGAACCTGCAGCACGTCTGCCAGCCCGCCGATGGTCAGGCCGGGTTCGAGATAGAGCCCGCCATCCACCGCCTTGACCACACGCTCCAATTCCAGCCGGTCCGCTGACGACATCTCGGCATTGGATGAAGCCATGCTGTTTGAACCATGGCTGTTGCGCTCAAACAATTCACCTTTGAGCCTCGTCAGCCAGAAGGAAAAAACCAACGCAAGCAGGAAGTAGACAACTCCGCACACCAGACAGAATGTCGTGTTCAACGGGCCACGAACGCCCATCAGATTGACTGCGAACACCAAAAGCATAAACGGTGGCACTGTGAAAGCCAATGCGAGGCTGAAGGCGCGGCGCGCATCAACAAGATCCCCTGCACGACTGCTGATCGCCTTGTAGATCACGTGGATCAGCAGTCCCGCATTCAGGGCAACAAGCGCCATCTTGAAGGCCCAGATCACGTCAAACGGCACCATAGAAACCGCGAGAACCAACGGAGCGGACACTCCAACGGGCCACAGGCATCTTGGCCTCAAACAGAAATGGTCATCGAAGAGCGCGCGAACAAACCACCACATGGATATGAAATGGATCTGCTGGAACGACAACAACAGCAAGGTCTCATCGTGGAGAAGCTCCAGAATTGACGGTGCATTCAGAACGATCTCGATCATGCCTGTGACACAGAAGAACAGTCCTGTGACCACAAGGGCATCATAGTTCGGTCGCAGCGCCAAATGCGCGATGATCAGGAGCAGGATCCCCAAATTCGCTCCGCGCAGGAGCAGGTCGATGAAATTGTTTGCCGTCAGTTCGATTGCCATTGGGAAATCCGTTGGACGTTCAGGAGGAGCTTCTCGCAAGTCTTGTCGTGTCCCCGAGATAGGGAGTTCGCACCATTGCGTCCAATCGATTTCAAAAAACTCACGCCAAATCTGAAACAAACCCTTCGTTTTTCAAACCCGCGCGGCACGAAGCGAGAAGCCACGCCATGTTCCTCTCACTGCCAATCAAACCCTACACCTAAAGGCATCGGGAGACAGTCACCCAAATGATTGCCACCCATCGCCAGCACTCTAGCAAAGACACAACAAGGAGACGATCATGATCAGAACAGCCCAAGCAGCCGCCATTGCCCTAGCAGCACTGCTGCCGTTGAGCGCAACAGCTGCATTCGCAGAGTCCGCCGAAAGCCAGGCAGCCCTGTGCACCGAAACACCGGCCAAGGCCGCCAAAGCAGGTGTCGATTGTGTGGCGACCTCCAGCGTCGATACCGGCAAGGCGGTCGATGCTCGGAACTACCCAAGCGGTCCGGTGAGCTTCGCAAACGGCGTGGTTTATTGATACCCGCGCCAGAAAACGCCGTGCTCACTCCAGCATGGCGTTTTCAATCGGGCATTTACGCGCCGCGGTAATCCTCAGGCTAAACCGGCGCGGACATCCGCCTGTTTCAGTTTCTGCCCACCGGAACTTCGTCTTTGCGAAACCGGCCCCATCGCAACCAGCAGGCCTGCAGCAACTTCAAGATAACCGTGCCTGAGCTCCAGCGCCAGAAAGCGTTCGCGCTCCACCGGGCCGGGCATCATCAGCCCGTCAGTCTTCGCTGCCGAGAAGCCGAACTTCTTGTAGTAGGCGGAATCCCCAACAAGAACGATCCCACCATGGCCCAAGCGGCATGCAGTACTTACCGCATGGCGCATCAAAGCCGATCCGATGCCGAAACCGGCGTGTGCTGGATCCACAGCCAGTGGTCCGAGCAACTGCAGCGGCTTACCTCCAGCTGCCACATCCCAAAGCCGAACGGTGCCAACGACCCGACCGCTGCTGTCCCGCGCAACCAACGCAAGATCCCGCGACGGCAGGCGACCGCGCCGGAGTTTCTCTGAGGATTTCCGCTTGCGCCCCGGCCCCATCGCCCGATCGAGCAACGCTTCACGGGCAACACAATCCTTCGGCTGTTCCGCTTGAACCACAAATTTCTGCTGCGATGAAACGAGATCAATGACGCTCATTGACGTGTGCCCCTGCGATCGGTTTTCAAGAAAAAAACACAGATGCCCGAACCCGGGATCATGCACACCCGGGGTCAGACCGATCTGAACGGGGATACCGTTCAGATCACGTAGGATCGCAAGGGTTCAAACCCGTTGAACGCCACCGCAGAATAGGTGGTGGTGTAAGCGCCGGTGCCTTCAATCAGCACCTCGTCGCCGATGGTCAGCGAAACCGGCATCGGATAGGGCGTCTTCTCATAAAGAACATCAGCGGAATCGCAGGTCGGGCCAGCGAGCACGCAGGGCTCCATCTCGTCCCCATCGCGCGGTGTGACGATCGAATAACGGATCGCTTCATCCATCGTTTCGGCCAGCCCGCCGAACTTGCCGATGTCGAGAAACACCCAGCGCACATCATCCTCGTCGGACTTGCGCGACACAAGCACGACTTCAGCCTTGATCGCGCCTGCATTGCCGACCATGCCGCGCCCCGGCTCGATGATGGTTTCGGGAATGTTGTTGCCGAAATGCTTGCGCAGCGATCCGTGGATTGCCTGGCCATAGGCCTGGGCGGTTGGAATGTCCTTGAGATAACGGGTCGGGAAACCGCCACCCATATTGACCATCTTCAGATGAATGCCCTGCTGCGCCAGCTTGTCGAACACTCGGCGTGCATCGCTGAGCGCCGCATCCCAGGCATCAAGCTTCGTCATCTGCGATCCGACGTGGAAAGAGACGCCGTGCGACACCAGACCCAGCTGGTGCGCATAGACCAGAACATCCACAGCCATCTGTGGCACACAGCCGAACTTGCGCGAGAGCGGCCATTCCGCACCTTCGCCGTCAGTCAGCACGCGGCAGAACACTCGGGCGCCAGGGGCTGCACGGGCAATTTTCTCGACTTCCTCATGGCTGTCGACAGCAAAAAGCGTCACGCCCAGCGCATGCGCGCGGGCAATATCGCGTTCTTTCTTGATGGTGTTGCCATAGGAAACGCGCGCCGATGTAGCGCCTGCTTTCAATGCCATTTCAATCTCGGCAACCGAGGCACAATCGAAATTGGAGCCAAGGCCGGCAAGCAGCCGCAGGATTTCCGGGGCAGGGTTTGCTTTCACAGCATAATAGATCGAGCTGTCGGGAAGCGCCTTGCGGAACGAGACGAAATTGTCCCGGACAACATCAAGGTCAACCACCAGGCAAGGGCCATCGGGACGTCGGGTGCGCAGAAAATCAAGAATACGTGCAGTCGTCATCGGGTGCTCCGTTCCAGGCTCGTTTCAAGCCATATCTAGACAGAGCATCGTACGGCCACGACACGAATCCGGCCTTTGGAGGAACCGGAAATCGGCATGGACGCTTGATGCGTCGATGAACCACGCCGTTGAGGGCGATGGTCCGCTCTTGTCTGCCTTGGATTGGAGGGAGAACCCGACCGCACTTCCGGCAATGAAGGTGTGCCTCTTCAGTAACCCCGGCTGTTGGAAAGCCGGCAGACACCAGAAAGGCCCGCACCGTCGTTGCTTCAAGATGTCCTCGCTCTTCCAGATGGCCGGAGAAACGACTGGAGGGGTTAGTTCCAGGTACCTTACCGAATCCTCACCATATCGAGGGTCGGCGGACACCCACAGGCACGTGCGACTTTGGGCATCGCTGATCTAGTGATTTCTGCCCGCTGGTGCAAGCGATTTCTCGTCTAACCCTTGAAATTCATGATTGAAGAACGAATATCGGAATCCTGTTCAACGTCTTGAGACAATAGCTGAAACCCACTCCAATCAATCGCGAAACCCGGAAAGCGGCCTTTCATGGACACACTCACACGCATTCGTGCCTTCATTGATGTGGTGGAAGCTGAGGGGTTTTCTGCGGCGGCCCGAAAGGTTGGCCGCTCCAAGGCACTGTTGTCGAAATATGTCCGGGAGTTGGAGGATGATCTCGGCGCGCTGCTGCTCAACCGCACCACACGGCAGTTCTCCCTGACCGAGGCGGGGCATACCTATTACCGTTCCGCCTCTGACATCCTCAAGGAAATCGACAATCTGGCCGATCTCGTGCGCGAGGGCTCAAAGGACCTCAAGGGCAAGATCCGGATTTCGGCACCGCGAACATTCGTGGACGCCGCTGTGGGCCAATCACTGATTGACTTTGCCGCCGCTCATCCAGACGTGACGCTTGAAATCATCTCCGACGACCGCTTTGTCGATCTTGTCGAGGAAGGCTACGATCTGGCGATCCGGATCACGCGGCTTGAGGATTCGGGACTGATCGCGCGCAAACTGTCGACATTCTCTCTCATCGCCTGCGCATCTCCCGAGTTTCTCGAAAAGACCGGCCCGATCACCCATCCTTCGCAATTGGCGGATGTCCCCTGTATCATCGATACCAATGGCCGTTTCCTGAACAATTGGCGGTTTGACAATCCGGATGGGTCATCGGCTTCGGTGACCGTTTCAGGCAGTTTCGAAGTCAACAGTCCACTTGCCGCGATGCGCGCAGCCGAAGCCGGTATGGGCGTCACCATCCTTCCCGACTTTGTGTTTCGCGAGCGTGAGAAGACCGGGACACTAAAACCCATCTTGACGGAGTTTCTGCCCACCGACCGCGGAATCTACGCGATTTACCCGCATCGGCGATACCTTCCGGCAAAGGTCCGTGCCTTTGTGGACTTCCTGACCCAATGGTTCAAGTCAAACCAATACAAATAATTGCCCCGCAAATTGGCACGTGCCGAAATTCTGTCCATATTGGATGCGACTGATCCTCACTGACTCGTAAACCACAGACTGGTCAACATGATCCACTCCCTGACGCGACACATGCCCGCCCTGGCAGCACTTGCTGCGCTTCTCATCCCTGGAACTGCGGCGGCACATCCTCACATCTTTGCCGAAGCGCGGCTCGAGGTGGAGACATCCGCAAACGGGCAGATAGCGGAATTGCGCCATGTCTGGCGCTTTGACGAGGTGTTCTCCTCAAGCGTGATGCTGGATTTCGATCGCAACGGCAATTTCGAACTCGACCGTGAGGAATTGGCCAGCATCAGCGAGGTCGTCACCGACTCCCTGAAGGATTTCGACTACTACACCTCATTGACGGTCAATGGTGGCGACATGGACATTGAACTGCCCGAGGCAATCAAGGTGGCATTCCAGGACGGTCAGCTGCTGATGTTCTTCGCGGTTCTGCCCAAGCAGCCCTTGCCCATGTCAGGCACGATTGCCATTGGTGTTTTCGACCCGACCATGTACGCGGCTCTGGATTTCATGACCGACGATGACATGGTGGTGACAGGTGCTGGAGCAAAGAAATGCGCGAGCCAGGTTGTCCGCCCCGATCCGGATGAAGTGATTGCGCAAAATCAGGGCTCACTGACCGAAGCCTTTTTCAATGAGCCCACCGGCAACGATCTTTCGAAACTGTTCGCCACCCGGCTCGAACTGGATTGCAAATGAAACCTTTGAACGGAACTGCCAAACAAGCGCTGGCGCTTGGACCAAAAATCTTGCCCGCACTTGTCCTTGGACTTGTTCTTGCAACAACCGTCGCTCACGCACAATCCTCGCTCGGCATCGGCGCGGCGGAACCCTCAATCGCGCCGGTAGGCATTGGCGGCGGCCTGATCCAGTGGGTCAATCAGCAACAGCAGGATTTCTATCGCGCACTTACCGGAACGCTCAAGGCCATGCGCGAGGATCCTTGGCAAATGTGGGGACTGGTCAGCCTTTCTTTCCTCTACGGCGTGTTTCATGCTGCGGGGCCAGGTCACGGCAAGGCGGTGATATCATCCTACATGATCGCCAATGAGGTCGCACTCAGACGCGGAGTGTTGCTGTCATTCCTGTCGTCCTTTATGCAGGCAGTCACCGCGATTGTCGTGGTGACGATTGCCTATTATCTGCTGCGCGGCGCGGCGATAACCCTGACCCAGGCAACCCACGCTCTTGAGATCGCCAGCTACGGGCTGATCGCAGCCTTCGGCTTCTGGCTTCTCAGCCGCAAACTTCTGTCCTTGCGCAGCACAAGCCCCATTGCCCTCGCTGAAGCGGGCCATGCCCACCAACAGCACGCCCACCATCACGATCACGACCATGATCACGGGCACGGGCACGGGCAAGAACATGGCCATCATGATCATCACCATACCCATGCGGACGGAGAAGTCTGCTCAACCTGCGGGCACGCTCATATGCCCGATCCGAAGCTGCTTGCCGGAAAAAAGCTGGGCATGCGCGAAGCCTGGAGCGCGGTGATCGCCGTGGGCTTGCGCCCCTGCTCCGGCGCTCTGATTGTGTTGACCTTCTCAATGCTCAACGGGCTCTGGTTGGCGGGTGTTGCCTCGGCCTTCGCCATGGCCATCGGAACGGCGATCACCGTTTCAGCGCTTGCCACCCTCGCAGTCACCGCCAAGGGCGCCGCTGTCCGCTTCGCTGGCGCCTCGATGGGCAACCGTGTTGGCACCACGATCGAGATCGTCGGCGCCGCCCTTGTGATGGGCCTCGGTCTCATTCTGCTCGCAGCTTCATTGCAGAGCTGAGGGGCTCGCCTATTCAGGCGTATCCGAATCTCTGTTCTGACGCTTGCCTCTGAGCCAGAACACCGCAAAGAACGCCAGAACGAATGCAATCGCCACCGCATAGGACAACCACGGTGAGATCTCAGACAACGACATGATCATTGCTGGCATGTAGTAGAAGATCAGTCCGGTGCTCCCGAGAATGACTGCTGCCGCAATCGCAGCGGATTTGTTGGATGAACTTTTCTCGCTCACAGCGACCAGCCTCCATCAATTGTGACAGCCATGCCGGTGGAAAACGCACTCTCATCCGATCCCAGATACACCGCCAGTGCGGCAATCTCTTCAGGCGTTCCGATCCGGCCCATGGGCTGGCGCGACACGAACTGCGCCTTTGCAGCCTCCGCCCCGCCGGGCATGGTCGCACCGAGTTCGGAAACGCGATCTTCCCAGGATGGCGAGTGAACCGTTCCAGGACAAATCGCGTTGGCGCGTATGCCCTTTGAAATGAAATCCAGCGCCACAGCCTTCGTCAGACCAATCACCGCCGCCTTGGTGGTCGCGTACACATAGCGGTTGGGAGCGGCCTTGATCGAGGAAGCCACCGACGACAGATTGACGATCGATCCTGAGCCGTCACCTTTCTCGGCTCTGGCCATCATTCCGGGAAGGAACGCGCGGATGGTACGGTCGATCGATTTCACATTCAGGTCCCAGGAGAAATCCATGTCGGCTTCGCCCGCATCGAGCACGGTGCCATGGTGCACAAAACCCGCCACATTGACCAGGATGTCGATGTCGCCGATGCGCTTTGCATAGGCCTCCACCGCTTCCGTGGACATCACATCGAGACTGGCAACGTCATGTGCATTCAGGCCGTCCAGCTTTGCCTTGTCGAGGTCACTGGCATAGACGGTCGCCCCCTCCGCCACATAGGTTTCAGCGATCGCGCGCCCGATCCCCTGCCCCGCGGCAGTCACCACCGCAATCTTGCCCTCAAGACGTCCCGTCATTTCTCACTCCCGTAAACTTCCAACATCAATCCATTGTACTGGCCGACATGTGTAGCACCATCCGATGCTCTTGAGCCTCTTCAAAATCAACCAGAAACCCTATTTTTTTGTACCAACCAACGGCAGGGTTACGGCTGTTTGTAATCAGTGCGATCCTGCCCAGTCCAAGCGCACGCGCACGATCAAAGGCTGCGTCCATCAACATCCGCCCCAGACCGGACCCGGAGCTGTTCGGATTGGTCGCAATGGACTCGAGAAACAATTCCTTTTCAAGCAGGCGCAGGATCAGAACGCCATCAAGCTTTGACCCGTTTCTGTAGAGCCAAACCTCGCACTCCTGCAGAATCGCGCCATAATCCCATTCGAGCGGAATGGCCGGCGCACCAATCACAGCTTCAGTCCGCGCATAGGCCGCTTTCTGAAACATCTCAACACGTTCACGATCTCCGGGAACAGCGCGCGTCAGCTGTGTCATCCGGCACGACTCCGCAAATCTTCCAAGCGGCACTTCTGGCGCCCGTCCGATGCGAAATTCGAGGGATCGAGCCAAGCCTCGAACGCCGCCTTGATCACTGGCCATTCGCCGTCAATCATCGAAAACCATGCCGTGTCGCGGTTCATGCCTTTGGCGACAATATGCTGCCGGAAGACCCCTTCGAAGGTGAACCCCAGCCGCTTTGCCGCCATCTTCGAGGGTTCGTTGAGATTATGGCATTTCCATTCATAACGCCGGTAGTCGAGATCCTCGAAAACATGCCGCGCCATGAGATAATGTGCTTCGGTCGACATCGGCGTGCGCGCCATGGCAGCACCATGGGCGACCGACCCAACCTCGACGACGCCATTGGCTGGATCAGGGCGCATGTAGGATGCCATGCCGACCACATCGCCGCTCACACGGCCGCGGAAGATGCAGGTAACCCAGCCCAGCTCCCTAGCAGACTTCTCGAGCCAGTCGCTGAGTTCATGCGCATGGGTATAGGGCCCGTTCGGAAAGTACCTGATCAGGTCACTGACGGCTTCGCCGCCAAGGGCGGTCCACAGCGTTTCCTGATGGGCATGACGCTGGAACGGTTCGATCATTACATAGCGGCCGGTCGCAGAAATAGCCCGCGGTGCCGCGCGGGGGGTCCACTTGGTTAAATCGCGCATGAAAAGAGCCTGAATTGAATTTCGCGCCCGGATAGGACATGACTTGGAGCCACAACACAACCACCCGGACAGGAAAAAGCAACCATGATAGAGCCCGTCGCAGCCTTCGATCGGATCGGAGAAGAAAACGCCTTCGCTGTTCTCGCGCGCGCCACCGTGCTTGCCGGCGAAGGCCGCGACATTATCAATCTGGGCATTGGCCAGCCGGACTTCAAAACACCAGCACATATCGTCGAAGCCGCCATCAAGGCGCTGCGCGACGGCCACCACGGCTATACCCCGGCAGCGGGCTTGCTTGAGACCCGCGAAGCCGTCTGCCGCCGGACGTCGACCATGACCGGCATGGAAGTCTCGCCGGAGAACATCATGATCATGCCTGGTGGGAAGCCGACCATGTATGCCGCGATCAGGATGCTCGGCGAAGCCGGTGTTGATATTCTTTATCCCGATCCCGGATTTCCGATCTACCGCTCGATGATCGAGCATGTCGGGGCGCGACCGGTTCCGGTGCCGATGCGTGAGGAAAACGGCTTCGCCTTCTCGGCCGAAGAGACGCTGTCCTTGATCACACCGCAAACCCGGCTGCTGATCCTCAATTCGCCTGCCAACCCGACCGGCGGCGTGACGCCCAAGGCCGAAATCGACAAGCTGGTGGCGGGACTGGCGGCACACCCGCACGTCGCAATCATGTCCGACGAGATCTACGATGTCATGACCTATGACGGCGAGCGGCACACCTCACTGCTAAGCTATCCTGAAATTCGCGATCGGCTGATCGTACTCAACGGCTGGTCCAAAACCTGGGCGATGACCGGCTGGCGAATGGGCTGGTCGATCTGGCCCGACAGCCTGATCAGCTATGTGCGCAAGCTGGCAGTCAACTGCTGGTCCTGCGTCAACGCGCCGTCTCAGCTTGCCGGCATCGCCGCGATTGATGGACCGCAGGATGCTGTTGCAGACATGCTCACAGCCTTTGATCGCCGCCGCACCCTTGTCACCGATCTGCTCAATGGCTTGCCGGGCGTGTCCTGCGTGTTGCCCAAGGGCGCGTTCTATGCGTTCCCCAATATCTCCAAGACCGGCTGGAAAGCCAAGCCGCTCGCCAGCGCACTGCTGGAGCAAGCAGGAGTGGCTCTGATTGGTGGACCGGATTTCGGCGTACTGGGCGAAGGCTATATCCGCGTCTCATGCGCCAATTCCGATGACAACATCGAAAAGGCAGTCATACGGATCGGTGAGTTTCTGAAGGACGCCAAACCCTGAAAAACCGGGAGCCCTGAAACGAACAAGGGCGGCTTTCGCCGCCCTTTTACGCCATGCCGTTCTTGGGAGGAGTGAAGAGGCATGTCAGCATTCCAAAATGAACCTGATTTATTAACAGCACCTTAAAATGATGTAACCGACTCTCACCGGTAAGTTCAAACAGGCACGATACCAAGAATTGTTTGTTGCATAACTGGCCGGAGATACGCCTGAACAACAATTCAGTCACGAACTATCCCAGCAAAAACAGATGAAAACGCTTCTCTTGAGCCAAAGAAATAACACGCGCGATGATCACAAGCATGAGAAACCGGAACCGGAAATAAATACGAACGGCAACGACCATGAGGACGCCAGCTCACCGTACCAATGATCTATTTTGCCGGATGGCCAGATCTCAACCAAGACGCGCCGTTAGCAACTTCAGTCCGGCAAATCCGAATGCCATCGCGAAGGCCGCCTCGAACCAGCGGCTGAGGCGAACATAAGCGCCAACAACACGCGGGTTGGAAAAAAGCAGCGCATAGAAGCCAAAAACAACAACACTCTGCAGACCGACAACCAGCACCACGGAAGCCACTTCCCCGGGAGACGCGGTGGCTGGAACACCAACAGAATAGAGTGCGCCAAAAAACAGGATCGCCTTGGGATTGGTCAGATGCATCGCCAGACCCTTGCCATAGGCACGACCAAGACTCTGGGCGGAAACCGATCGAAAAATAGTCTTGCCGGGTACCATAGCACGGCGCGCACTTTTGAAGGCGAGAAACAGAAGATACCCGGCTCCGAGATAACGCAAGATCTCGAAAACCCAGGCATTCGCCAGCATCAGGGCGCTGAGCCCAAGCGCCGCCGCAATCGACCAGAGCCAGGATCCCGATGTGATTCCCGCCACCAGCGCAAGCGCAGGCACCCGTCCTTGCGCCATCGCCGTCCCGGCAATTGCCAGTGTCGATGGCCCCGGGCTTGCCGTTGCCAGCAAGGCAGCTGTCAGGATCAGGGGATAGTTGATCTGGTCAATCATCATGCGGCCAGCATGTCATCAGGCCCACTGTCGCACAACGGGCTGACGCATGACATTTTCTGACAAGAGTTATCAGCAACACGAATGAATTTCACGCTGCCGCTCCCTAAAAAGCAGGCCTTAAAGCTGTGTCAGAAAAGACCGGTCGGGCAGAGGCTCAGCCCTTGGCCGCCGCCACTGTGGCGTCGATATGATCGACCAGCGGATCAGCAAGGCCAAGCCGCCCGGCCAGCAGATCGAGAAAACCACGCTCTGCACGGGTATCGGGATCGATCGCGAGCCGCGCAGCGGTAAACATCTCCACCTTCTGCACCTCGGTCACCGCAGAGGCGACAATGGCATCCATATCGACCGGCTGGTTGAGCTCTCTATCGAGGAACGCCACGGCATCATTGCCAAGGCCCGACAGTTCGAGCTTGTCATGGATGCGGGCACGCTCGGCATCATCGACATGGCCGTCGGCGCGCGCCGCCGCGATCATCACCCGTACCAGAGAGAGCGCAAAATCAGCGTCGACGGCAGCAGGTTCCGCAGAAAAGTCAGATTCTGCCGGAGGAGCGATAAGATCAGGCTGTCCGCCCTGTGCCGCCTCAACCGGAGCCTTGCCTGCCTGGTAGTTCTTCCAGGCCTGATAGCCGAGTCCGGCGATGGCCGCCATGCCACCAATCTTGAGCGCTGATCCGCCAAGCGACCGGCCGGTCTTGGTCCCCAGGAGCACCGCGACAAGGGCACCGCTGGCAAGCGGATTGTCTTTGGCCAACTGGCCAACCTGGCTCGCCTTTTCGCGCACGCTGCCTTGTGTGCCGGGCACATTGGAACCAAGAAATTGGTCAAGCAGGGTTTTTGGATCGAACATCAGGTAGCTCCTCGTCACATTGATTGTGCGGGTAGCTCACCCGCTTTCAATCCAGATAGGAACGCAGCCGTCCGCTTTCAAATGACTTCGCGTCGGCAACTGCCAAAATATGGCAGCTCCGATACAAGGCAAGCAGAGAGCCTTCTCAGCCTGCCAGCAGACAGGCTTCGGCGGCCAGACGGGTAATCCCGTCCCAGTCGCCGGCTTCAACCAGAGCGGCAGGTGCCACCCATGAACCGCCCACGCAGATGACATTCGGCAACGACAGATAGTCCCGCGCATTTGCAGGCGTGATGCCGCCGGTGGGGCAGAACTGCATCCCAGCCAGAGGTGAGGACAGGGACTTGAGGTAAGCCGCACCTCCAGCCTGTTCGGCCGGGAAGAATTTGAGAACCTGATAGCCCTCTTCGCGAAGCGACATCACCTCACTCGCCGTCGCAGCGCCCGGCAGCAGCGGCACCGGCGATTTGCGCGCCACATCCAGAAGTTCGATCGTCGTGCCAGGCGAGACGATGAACTGAGACCCGGCATCCACCGCCTCTTGATACTGGCGGGCATTGAGAATGGTTCCAGCACCGGGAATCGCGCCGTCGACCTCATTGGCCACGGCGCGGATCGCCTCAAGCGCCGCCGGTGTCCGCAACGTGATCTCGATGGCCTTGAGACCACCCGCCACCAGCGCACGCGCCAGAGGCACAGCGCTTGCGACATCCTGAATGACGAGCACCGGCACCACCGGCTGCTGTTTCAAAATTGAAATGAGGACTTGGGTTTTGTCACCCATGACGCTGGTCCTTTCGCATCAAAAATTGGTGCATCCGCATAGCCTTTCGACGCATGCTTGTCCACGTTTCATGACCACCACAGGCTTCATACTCCCCGTCAAAGACAATTGCCTGTGCAAAGAGGACGCGCTATTGCGGCAGACATGACAACCAACACAAACATTGCTGACAGGACACCCGCGACCAATCAACCAGTCGTCGTCGCAGCACTCTATCACTTCGCCCGGCTCGAAGAGCATGAAGCGCTTCAGGCGCCACTTGCAAAGCTGTGCTGCACATCAGGTGTCCGCGGAACGCTATTGCTTGCCCACGAAGGCGTCAACGGCACCATCGCCGGCTCACGCAAGGCGATAGACGCGGTGCTTGCGCATCTGCGGGCAATTCCCGGGCTTTCCGCGCTTGAGCACAAGGAAAGCAGCGCCCACAGGATGCCTTTCCGCCGCATGAAGGTGCGGCTCAAGCAAGAAATCGTCACCATGGGCGTTCCCGACATCGACCCGCTTGAGGATGTCGGTGCCTATGTCGATCCGAAGGACTGGAACGCATTGATTTCAGACCCGGAAACCGTCGTGATCGACACCCGAAACGACTATGAGGTGGGGATCGGCACATTCAAGGGTGCGGTCAATCCGGAAACCAGCACATTCCGGCAATTCCCCGAATGGGTCGAAACCGCAGGGCTTGATGACAAGACAAAACCCATCGCCATGTTCTGCACTGGCGGCATCCGTTGCGAAAAGGCGACCGCTTTCATGCGCGCCCAGGGTTTCGAGAATGTCTACCATTTGAAGGGCGGCATTCTCAAATATCTCGAAGAAGTGGATGAGCGCGAGAGCCTTTGGGAAGGCTCATGCTTTGTCTTCGACGAACGCGTCGCTGTCACCCATGGACTGCGCGAGAGTGATGAGATCCTCTGCCGCGCCTGCCGCAATCCGGTGACGCCCGAAGAACAAGCCTCGCCGCTGTTTGAAGAAGGCGCATCCTGTCCGCATTGCTATCACACGCGCAGCGACAAAGACCGTGAACGCTTCCGCGCACGCCACCGTCAGATGCTCGCAGCAAGAGCGGCTGACGCCGCAAACGGAGAGACATGAGCGCGCCCCGTCAGAGCATTGCCATTGTCGGCGCAGGCATTGTCGGCATCGCAACCGCTGCGCTTTTGAGCGAGGTCGGGCACACCGTGACCGTGATTGACCGGACCGGAATTGCCGAGGAGACCAGCAGGGGCAATGCCGCGGCTCTCGCTTTTTCGGACATCATGCCACTGGCATCGCCCAAGACCATGCTCAAGGCACCCAAATGGCTGCTTGACCCGCTCGGACCACTATCCATTCGCCCCTCTTACCTGCCGCAGCTTGCACCCTGGCTATGGCAATTCTGCAAGGCCAGCCTTCCGTCCCGTTTTGAAGCTTCGGTCACGACCCAGAGTGATCTGATGCGGCTCGCCGAGAAAGAGATGATGGCCCTGGTCGACCGCGCCGGGATGGGCGGACGGATCCGCCATGACGGCTCACTGGAACTCTATGAGTCAGAGGCCCAGTTCCGGGCGAGTACAAGCGGCTGGAAGCGCCGCGCGGATGCCGGCATCGCATTCGAGCATGTGCGCGGACAACGACTTGAGGAACTGCAGCCGGGTCTGTCACCGCGTTTTGTTGCCGGAACTTTCGTGCCTGTGTGGAAGACAGTCTCCGAACCGCAGGCCTTTGCCAAGGCGCTCTGGACCCATGCGGAACGCAACGGCGCAACCTTCGAAAAGGCCCAGGTGATAGCGCTGGAACACAACGGCACGAGGCCGTCTCTGCGCCTCGCCAACGGTTCGTCAAGGGAGGCAGACAGGGTCGTCATTTGCGCCGGAGCCTGGTCAACGCGTCTGCTCAGGACATTCACCAAACTGCGGATTCCGCTCGAAACCGAGCGCGGCTACAACACCACCCTTCCTCAGGGCGCTTTCGATGTGAAACGACAGCTGATTTTCGGCAGTCATGGCTTCGTCATCACACCACTCGAAACCGGCGTCAGGGTCGGCGGCGCGGTGGAATTTGCCGGGCTTGATTTGCTCCCTAACTACGCCCGGTCAAAAGCGATGCTGGACAAGGCAGCGGATTTCCTTCCGGGTCTGAAAACCGGCGGCGGCACCGAATGGATGGGCTACCGCCCCTCGCTGCCTGATACGCTGCCCGTGATCGGCGCCCTGCCTGAACACCCGTCTGTTCTGCTCGGGTTCGGCAATGGCCATCTCGGGCTCACCCAGTCGGCTGCCATGGGCAGATTGATCGCAGATCTGGTTGACGGCCACACCCCCAGCATTGACATTGCGGCCTGCCGGCCCGACCGTTTCTGATCGATCCGCTCCGGAGCATCCAATGGCACGCAACCGCTTCTTTTGCATTGACGGACACACCTGCGGCAACCCGGTGCGCGTTGTCACCCGCGGTGCACCCGGTCTCGACGGCACCACCATGCTCGAGCGCCGCGCGCATTTTCTGGCAGATTATGACTGGATCCGCACCGGCTTGATGTTCGAGCCCAGAGGCCACGACATGATGTCCGGCGCAATTCTCTATCCAAGCACACGCGATGATTGTGACATCGCCTTTCTGTTCATCGAAACCTCAGGCTGCCTGCCAATGTGCGGCCATGGCACCATCGGCACAGTGACCATGGCGATCGAGAACGGTCTGGTGAACCCACGCGAACCCGGCGTTCTGGCCATCGACACGCCGGCCGGGCGTATCGTCGCCCGGTACCGCCTGGAAGGCCGTAAGGTGACCGAGGTACGGCTGACCAATGTGCCTGCGTTCCTGCACTCGACCGGCATCCAGACCCATTGCGAAGGACTGGGCGACATCACCGTTGATGTGGCCTATGGCGGAAACTTCTATGCGATCGTCGACCCGCAGGAAAATTTCAAAGACATGGCCGACTTCACGGCCGCAGATCTTGTGCGGATGAGCCCCGGATTGCGCGACCGGCTCAATGCCGAAAACAGTTTTGCCCATCCCGAAAAGCCCGAGATCAAGGGTTTGAGCCACATTTTGTGGACCGGCGCGCCAACCAAACCGGAAGCCCATGCCCGCAACGCCGTCTTCTATGGAGACAAGGCCATCGACCGCTCACCCTGTGGCACCGGCACCTCGGCGCGCATGGCGCAATGGGCCGCCAAAGGTCACCTGAAACCCGGTGACGATTTTGTCCATGAGAGCATTATCGGATCGCTGTTCCACGGACATGTTGAAGCAACCGCGGAGGTTGGCGGCAAGCCCGCAATAATTCCCTCGATTGCCGGCTGGGCGGTGGAAACCGGTCTCAACACCATCACAATCGACGATGAGGAAGACCCCTTCGCCCACGGCTTCGTGGTCCGCTGACAGCCCAGTCAGGCTGCGTGGGCTGCGAGCAGCGATGTGTACCAGTGGCCCGACTGCTTGATCGTGCGGACTTGCGTCTCATAATCCACATGGATCAGCCCGAAACGCATCGAATAGCCTTCGGCCCATTCGAAATTGTCCATCAGGCTCCAGGCAAAATAGCCCTTGAGCGGATAGCCTTCTGCAATGAGATCAGCGGCGACACCCAGATGTGACGTCAGGTATTCAACCCGCATCACATCGCTGACTGCACCATTTTCAACCTCAGTATTGTCAGCAGCGCCGTTCTCGGTGATGAAGAATTCGGGGAGCTGATACCGGCCATAGAGATACTTCACCACATGCGAGAGACCAGCAGGCTCGATCTCCCAACCGATGTCAGTCTTCTCGGGCTGGACTGGCGGAGCAGAGCCGGCGTGCGGGAACGGTGAGCTGGGATCATCCTTCACCCGCATCGGAGTGTAGTAGTTGAGGCCCCAGAAATCGAGCGGCTGATTGATGACCTCAAGGTCGCACGGCTGGATGTTCCGGGAAAGATCCGGACAGCCATCGAGCAACGCTGAAGGGTATGCCCCTTCAAACACCGGACCGAAGAACGCGCCATTGTGAAAATCATTTGCCCTTTCAGCCGCACCGCGATCCGCGGCGCTGTCGCTGGCCGGCAACACGCTCATCGGGTTGAGCACCAGACCAACCGAAAGTTCCGGTCGTTCGGACCGGATTGCCTGAACACCCAAACCATGAGCCAGATTAGTCACATGGAGTGCTGCCATTGCAGCCTCAATTGACCGCTCGCCTGGCGCATGGACGCCCATGAGGTGGCCCATATAGACCGAGCACCAAGGCTCGTTGAAGGTCACGATTGTGTCAAGCCTGTCGCCAAGCCGTGCCGTTACGAGGCTTGCATAGTCGGCGAAAATGCGTGCGGTATCCCGGTCCGTCCAGCCGCCCCTGCCCATCAGCGCCAGCGGAAGGTCCCAGTGGTACAGGGTGGCAAACGCCTTGACGCCGCGGGACTGCAGCCCATCAAGCAAGCGGTCATAGAAGCCGATTCCGGTTTCATTCACCGCTCCGGCGCCGTCAGGAAGTATCCGTGGCCAGGCAATCGAAAACCGGTAGGCAGCCACACCAAGCTCCGTCATCAGATCAAGATCAGCCTCAAGCTTGTGATAGTGATCGCACGCCACATCACCCGTGTCGCCGCCCTTGACCCGTCCCGGCATGTGCGAAAACGCGTCCCAGATGGAAGCCTTGCGGCCATCAGCTTGAGCCGCACCTTCAATCTGGAAGGATGCTGTGGCGGTTCCAAAAAGAAAATCCGCTGGAAACCGGGCCGCCAACGCCTTCGGTGATGGTCCTATTGCCATGCCGCTCTCACCATTCCTGTATTTCGGAGTGCCGCTCATTCCGGCCGGTTCAGCCGATCAACAAATGACTTGATCACATCGGTAAGCACGACCGGCTGCTCAATACAGGGGAGATGCGCCGCACCCGGGATTTCCTGGTACATCGCGCCCGGAATCAACCGGGCCAGCTCACCCACCAGTGACGGCGGGGTTGATCCGTCCTGATCACCAACCACACAGATGGTCGGCACTTCGAGCGCAGCACTTGACTGGGTGAAATCACTGTCGCGGATCGCGGCACACGTGCCGGTGTAGCCTTCAAGCGGCGTCCGTTCAAGCATCATACGGTAGCCGACAAACTCCGCATTGTCTGCGCTGCGATACTCCGGCGTGAACCAGCGTTCGAGAATCATATCGGAGATCCCGTCGATACCCTGTTCGTTGATGGCCGCTATCCGGGCATCCCACATCTCCGGCGTGCCGATCTTGTGGCCTGTGTCGCAAAGGATCAGCGCACGCACCAGATCCGGCCGTTTGGCAGCCAATCCTTGCGCAATCATCCCCCCCACCGACAATCCGCAAACAATTGCATTCCGAGTTTCAAAATGATCGAGCAAGGCCGCCAGGTCATTGATATGATCGTCCATTGTGATGGGTGTATTGCCGGACTCGGAAAGGCCGTGTCCACGTTTATCGTACATCAGGATCCCGAAGTCACCGACCATGCGCACGATCACATCGCGCCAAATGCGGAAATCGGTTCCCAGCGAGTTGGCGAACACGATGGTCGGGCACTCGGGCGCAGCGCCGATCACCTGATGGTGGATAACAACGCCGTTCAGGCGAGCAAATTGCATATCGATTTTCCCTTGCGGCTCGAGCCGATTTCGCAGCGTCCGTTTACGTCAGCGTTGCCGCTGACGCAAACCTGGTCGGCGCCGCTTTGGTCAGACATAGCGGTTGACCACATTCTCAAGCCATTCCTGCTTGCCGGATCTTGGCGATGGATCCAGGTCTGAGGCTTCAACCTTGGCAGCGATCTGCTCGAGTGTCATGGAACCGTTGAGCATGCCCTGGGCCTCGCTGCTGTTCCAGCCGGAATAGCGCGCCTCGACAAAACCCGAAAGCACCTCTTCCTCAACCATCTTCGCCGCCGCTTTCAAGCCGCGGGCGCAGCAATCCATTCCCCCGATATGAGCGATGAGCAGGTCTTCAGGATCAATGGACTGACGGCGCAGCTTGGCGTCGAAATTCGTGCCTCCTGTGGTGAAGCCGCCCGCCAACAGGACCTGGTAATAGGCCAGCGCCATTTCCGGCACATTGTTGGGGAACTGGTCCGTATCCCAACCCGACTGGTAATCATTGCGGTTCATGTCTATCGAGCCGAAAATCCCCAGTGCCCGGGCTGTCGCAAGTTCGTGTTCGAAGGAATGGCCGGCCAGAATCGCGTGACCCTGCTCGATATTGACCCGCACTTCGTTCTCAAGCCCGTAACGCTTGAGGAAGCCATAGACGGTGGCAACATCGTAATCATACTGATGCTTGGTCGGCTCCTGCGGCTTTGGCTCGATCAGGATGGTGCCCTCAAACCCGATCTTGTGCTTGTAATCGACCACTAGATTGAGAAACCGGCCCATCTGGTCCAGTTCGCGCGCCATATCGGTGTTGAGCAAGGTCTCATAGCCTTCGCGGCCACCCCACAAGACGTAATTCTCACCATTGAGGCGCTTCGTGACGTCCATGCAGGCCTTCACCGTGGCCCCTGCATAGGCAAAGACATCCGGGTCCGGGTTGGTGGCAGCACCCGACATGAAGCGGCGATGCGAAAACAGGTTGGCTGTCCCCCACAGAAGCTTGACGCCGGTTTGCTCCATTTTTGTTCCGAAATAGTCGGCAATCTCTTCGAGATTTCTGCGGCTCTCCGCAAAATTCGCACCTTCGGGCCTGACATCGAAATCATGGAAACAGAAATAGGGCGCCTTCAGCAGCGAGAACATTTCGAAGGCGACATCGGCCTTGAGCCGCGCCAGGTCCATCGTGTCGCCGAACCAGGGCCGCTCAAAGGTCTGACCGCCGAAGGGATCACCACCCGGCCAGACGAAATTATGCCAATAGCAGACAGCAAACCGCAGATGGTCTTCCATACGCTTTCCGGCAACGATCTCATCCGGGTTGTAGTGGCGGAAAGCCAGTGAATTGCGGCTCTCTGGCCCCTCATAATCAATGGACGTGATGTCGCCGAAAAAGCCGGTGGTCATGATAATGCTCCTTTGATAGCCGGATAGAGGGCGCGATAGCGCTGATAGGCCTCGTCAAAGGCCGCCGCGTGATCGCGATTTGGGTTGATGCTTCGCTGTGTCGCCGGTGCTGTGCAGACTGAAAACGGATCGGCGTTCTCCGCCGCGATCAGGCCGAGCCGGGCTGCCCCGAAAGCTGCACCGAAATCGCCGCTTTCGGGAATGTCCACCGGCAGTCCGAGCACCGTGGCGAGAACCTCGAGCCAGTAGATGGACCGCGATCCTCCTCCGATGGCGGTGACACGCTCAAGCCGTGTTCCGGCCTGGGCCAGCGCCGCGAGGCTGTCTCGGAAGGCGAATGCCACCCCTTCGACAACGGCGCGCGTCAGAGCTGCACGGTCGGATTCGTGGCCCAGCCCGGTAAAACTGCCGCGAATGGAGGCGTCGTTGTGCGGCGTCCGTTCGCCCGATAGGTAAGGCAGGAACATCACAGATCCCGGCGCCACAAGCGTCTCGCCAAGGTCGGCAGTCATTTGCGCCGGTTTGCTCGAAGTCACACTGGAGAGCCAGTTGAGCGAGTCGGTCGCCGACAGGATGACCCCCATCTGATGCCAGGTCCCGGGAAGCGCATGACAGAAGGCATGCACTGCACTGTCCGGATTGGGCAGATAGCGGTTGTTCGCGGCAAACAGCACGCCCGACGTGCCCAGTGAGGCAAAAGCGTGACCGTCTCCGATCGTGCCCATTCCGCAGGCCGAAGCCGCATTGTCGCCTGCACCACCGGCGATCGGGATGCCGGCGGGGAGACCGAGCTCTGCGGCAAGTTCAGCCCGCAGGCTTCCACCACGCTCGGAGCCTTCCACAAGAGCCGGCATCTGCGCGCGCTCAAGCCCTGTGGCCGCAAGCAGATCATCGCTCCAGTCGCGCTTGCCGACATCAAGCCAGGATGTGCCGGATGAATCCGACATCTCGGAGATGGCCTCGCCACAAAGCCAGAGTCTGAGATAGTCCTTGGGCAGAAGCACCTTGGAAACACGCGCGAAATTGTCAGACTCCTGTGCTTCCATCCATTTAAGCTTCGGCGCGGTGAACCCCGGAAACACGATGTTGCCAGTCAATTGCCTGAAATTCGGGTCAGCATCGAGAAGCGCGGCCTGAGCATAGCTGCGCGTGTCATTCCAAAGAATGCAGGGCCGGATCGGTTTTCCCGCCTCATCAATGGCCGTGGCGCCATGCATGTGCCCTGACAATCCGATGCCGCGGAGCTTGGAGAGCTCTGCGCCATGGCTCTTGGCGAGAAGCCCGATCGCTGTCCGCGTCGCCGAAATCCAGCTCTCCGGATCCTGTTCCGACCAACCCGGATGCGGCCGCTCAACGGTCAGGCCGGCGCTGGCCGAGCCGACAATGGCTTGCGTATCGTCAATCAACAGCGCCTTGACGGAAGAGGTTCCGAGATCAAGTCCGAGATACATAAAGGTCCGTCCTTTCCTGGGCTGCGCCCATCGGCGTCAGGTCAAATTTCATGGCAAATTGTCCTTGAGAAAAATGTCGAGTCGGATGCGTTCCTGGGCGTCAAGAGGATCAAGTCCGTCAGCCCGTGCTTTAAGAACGCGGATGGCACTGCGCACCTCGTGACCGCAATCCTGATTGAGGATGGCGTCAATCAGTCCCTCGGTGAGTGCGCGGCGTGAAGTCGCGGTCAGCTCATGGACCACGACCGAAAGCTTGCGAGCACCATGCGCAGGTAACGCCTCAATCAGCCCGCTATTGCCGGCGCCGAGATTGTAGACAGCGACAATATCCGGATGGGTTGCCAGCGCCCGGGTGACTTCCCGCTGGACCAGCCCCGCATCATCATTTGTCTCGATCGGGCCAACAGTTTCCAGATTTGGAAACTCCTCCTTGAGAACCTCGGCAAAACCGGCTGCCCGGTCCATGTGGTCAGACAGCGTCATGGATCCCGCCACAACGAGGACCTTGCCTTCCCGGCCCGAACAGAACCGTCCGATCAGTCCGGCAGCCGTCCGGCCGGCAGCAAAATTGTCGATGCCGCAAAAATGTGATCGCCTTGAGCCAGGCAGATCGGAAACCAGCGTCGCGACAGCAACCCCGGCATCTATGAGACGCTCCACCGCGGCCCGAACCTGCGGTGCATCCGCCGCCACCAGGGCAACGCCGGATGTGTTCGCGTGGTCAATTTTGGCGAGCGCACGCTCCAGCGCCACCGGATCCAGTGGTGGCACTGTCTCGATCCGGATCGAGGTCCGCTCGATTGTCGACCGCTCGGCAGCCGCACGGACTTCAGCCTCCAGGTTTCGCATGAAACTGTTGGGGCCGCCCGGCACAATGAAAATCAGCGGATAAAGCCGCCGCTTGGCAAGATTGGCAGCCGCCACATCGCGTACATAGCCCAGGCACTTGATAGCGCCCTCGACCTTCTCGATCGTTTGCCTGCGTACACCGGGCCGATTGTTCAAAACGCGGTCCACGGTCGCAAGGCTGACGCCTGCCACACTGGCAATGTCATGAACGGTCGGCCGCATTGATTTCTCCTCGCGCAACTCATAGATCAGTTTCTGAGGTACGTAAATCAGAAATCCCACATTGCCGCCGGAACCGCCATGCGCCAGCTAGATCCTTGATGTTTCGCAAACCCGCCCAATACTTGACGTCACCGGCACAATATGGCCTAAGGCAGCGCTTGCCGGTCACCGCCCGCGCCGTTCAGGGCTGCAGCGTGGCTGGCTGATTGCCGGGCGCTTTTAGGCGTTGCGGCAAACCACCCAATCGGACCTGAAAGCAGGCATAAAACCATGGCCAACACTGCACCGCGCGTGCGCATCGCACCGTCTCCGACCGGCGAACCGCATGTGGGCACCGCCTATATCGCGTTGTTCAACTATCTGTTCGCCAAAAAGCATGGCGGCACCTTCGTGCTTCGCATCGAAGACACAGACGCGACGCGCTCCACGCTCGAATATGAGCAGAAGGTTCTCGACGCCCTCAAATGGTGCGGGCTTGAATGGTCCGAAGGCCCGGATGTCGGTGGCGCTTACGGCCCCTATCGGCAAAGCGAACGCAAGGACATCTACCGTCCTTACGTCGAAAAGATCGTCGACAACGGACATGGCTTCCGTTGCTTCTGCACACCCCAGCGTCTTGATGAAATGCGCGAGGCACAGCGTGCCGCCGGCAAGCCGCCAAAGTATGACGGCCATTGCCTAAAGCTGACAGCAGAAGAAGTCACCAAGCGTGTTGAATCGGGTGAGCCACATGTCGTGCGCATGAAGATCCCGACCGAAGGCAGCTGCAAGTTTGTCGACGGCGTCTATGGTGCGGTTGAGATCCCCTGGGACGCGGTCGACATGCAGGTGCTGCTCAAGGCCGACGGCATGCCGACCTATCACATGGCCAATGTGGTCGACGATCACCTGATGAAGATCACCCATGTCGCCCGCGGCGAGGAATGGCTGGCCTCGGTCCCCAAGCACATTCTGATTTATCAGTACCTCGGCCTCGAGCCGCCGGTGTTCATGCACCTGTCGCTGATGCGCAATGCCGACAAATCCAAATTGTCCAAACGCAAGAACCCGACCTCGATTCCCTATTATGCAGCTCTGGGCTATCTGCCCGAGGCACTGATGAACTTCCTCGGACTGTTCTTCATCCAGATCGCCGAAGGCGAGGAACTGCTGGATATGGATGAGCTGGTGGAACGGTTCGACCCGGAGAATCTCTCCAAGGCCGGGGCCATTTTCGACATCCAGAAGCTCGACTGGCTCAACGGCCGTTGGCTGCGCGAGAAACTTTCCGAAGAGCAGTTTCTCACCCGCGTACAAAGCTGGGCGATGCAAGACGACCGGCTGATTTCCGGCTTGAGACTGGCGCAGAGCCGGATCCAGACCTTTGGCGATTTGCCCGATCTCACCGGCTTTCTGCTCAAGTCCGATCTCGGGCTGAAGGCCACCAGTTTCGATGGGTTGAAGAAACTCGACTACGACGCCTGCCTTGAGATCATTCGCGAGGTCGCTCCGGCGCTTGAAGCCATGCCCGACTGGACGGCGGAAGCCATTGAGGCCGAACTCCGGGAGTTGTCGGAAAGCTCCGGTCGCAAGCTGCGGGTGATGCTGCCACCGCTGTTTGTCGCCATGAGCGGCTCACCGCGCTCGCTGCCCCTGTTTGATTCCATGGCGATCCTCGGACGCGCGATGGTGCGCCAGCGCCTCAAAGCCGCCGACCAGGTGCTGACCGCAGCAACCAACGCTGCCTAAAACAACACGACGAACGCAACTGACGACCACAAGCGGAAACGATCCGACATGAGCCAGACACCCGAAGACACCGGCCTTTCCTCCGATCAGGCAGAAGTGCGCGCGCAGAAACTCGCCATTCTGCGCCAGACCGTCGCCGAAGTGTATCCGGCACATTTTCATCGCACGCTGACCAACGAAGAGCTGAGCGAGAAATATGAAGGCATCGAGCCGGATACCTTGACCGGTGACATCGTCACCGTGGCGGGCCGGGTCTACTCCTCACGCAACTCGGGCATGTTCATGGACATCCATGACGCCTCCGGCAAGGTTCAGATCTTCAGCCACAAGGACACCACCCCGGAAGCGGCTCGTGAGCTGCTGCCGCTGATCGACCTGGGAGACATCATCGGGGTGACCGGCGAGGTACGCCGCACCAAGCGCGGAGAGCTCACCGTCAACGCCCACGAGATCACGATGCTCACCAAGTCGCTGCTGCCGATGCCTGAAAAATGGCACGGCCTGTCCGACATCGAACTGCGTTACCGCAAGCGTCATCTCGACATTCTGTCCAACGCTGATTCAAAGGTGCGCTTCCAGCAACGCTCGAAGATCGTCTCCGGAATTCGCCGCTTCATGGAAGATGACGGCTTCATGGAAATCGAGACGCCGATGTTGCACTCGGTCTATGGCGGTGCCACGGCCGAACCGTTCAAGACCCACCACAACACGCTCAAGCTCGACATGTTCCTGCGCATTGCTCCGGAGCTTTATCTCAAGCGCGCGCTGGTGTCCGGACTGACCGACAAGGTTTTTGAGGTCAACCGCAATTTCCGCAACGAAGGCGTATCCACCCGGCACAATCCCGAATTCACGATGCTCGAATGCTATTGGGCCTATGCCGATTACGAAGACATCATGGATCTGGTCGAGCGGCTGTTCGAGACGCTGGCTCTCACCATCCACGGCAAGACCGACTTCATGTATGGCGAGACCGAGTTTTCCTTCAAGGGTCCGTTTAAGCGGGTGCCGATGCCCGATGCCGTGAAAGAAGCCACCGGCATCGATTTCCGCGCCATCGACACCGACGAAGCTGCACGCGCGGCAGCAAAGAAAGCCGGTTTTGAAATCGAGGATGACTGGACCTGGGGCGAATGCCTTGCCTTCATCTTTGAAGAGAAGGTTGAGCCAACGCTGATCCAGCCGGCCCATGTGACGCATTTCCCCAAGGACATTTCCCCCTTCGCCAAGGAAGTGCCGGGAGAGCCGCGATTGGTCGAACGGTTCGAGACCTATTGCAACACCTGGGAACTGGGCAATGCGTTCTCCGAGCTCAATGACCCCGAAGAACAGCGCAAGCGCATGGTCGAGCAGTTGGAGCAGGCCCATGCCCGCGGCGAAACCGACAAGCGCCTCGATGACGAGTTTCTCGATGCCATCGATCAGGGAATGCCGCCGGCAGGCGGCTTGGGAATCGGCGTCGACCGGCTGGTTATGCTGTTGACCGACGCGCCCTCGATCCGCGACGTAATCCTGTTTCCGGCACGCAAGACCCGCGCAGATTGATGCATGCCGCGTTGCTGGACCCGGGGCTTCAACAATCGCCCCCGGACAGACCGCGGCAACTCAGCGAAGTGTTTGCCCGCGATTGGCCGCAGATCAATGCCCGGATGATTTTTCGGAAACCGCCTGGGCTTCCTCATCGACAAGGTCGCCGTCGCAGCCTTCGATAAGCTCGAAGTCGTTATCAATGGTTTGAAGATCGGCCAATCGCATGTCGACCCTGGGCCCGAAGTAAAGTCCGCCACTGGTCGGCAATGCATCGATGTATCGCGCCTCCCATGGTTTGCCGGTGGCATACGTCTTGGAGGGGTTCGGCGCATGCGCGATCTCGGCACCAACAACCGGGCCGCGGATCTCCGCCCGTCCGGTCGGACCTTGGTGATCCACAACCTGAACGATAACCAGGTCCGGCTTTGAGGTCTCCACAAGATGGCGCGCAAGTCGCATGCCGATGCGAACACGGTCGGCAGGCTTGACTGCGTCGGTTGATATCACCGCAATCAGCCGTTCTTCCCTGCCACGGCGGAATTCTGATTGATACAGAGTTTTGCAGGAGCTGACGGTTTCCTCGGAGTAACCGGGAAGCAGGTGCGCGGGCGCCAAAACAAGCGCAGCTGTTCCGGACGCACCCAGCACCAGCAAAAAAACGCCCGAAAGCAAAGCCAGCTTTCGTGACATTCGAAACACATGGAAAAGACCGCGCTTCTCAGCAGCCATACCAACAACACCCTTTACGCAAAACTAGATGCTATTGTTTACCCGTATCCGCTTTCTCAAGTGTTAACTTCGGCCAACTGTTTGGTCCAACGGAGCCTATTGCCGTAGCTTCGAGGCCGCGGCCTTCGGAACCTCGAAGCGCCGGTCGATCGCCGCCTCCCGTCCGGGTATGGCGATGTGCATCGGAGAGCGTTCACGCCGCGCGATCACCTTGCCGCGCGCTATGACCATCAACCGGGTTGCACGAAGTCGCACCGCCTCGATCGGGTTGCCGGCGTCGAGTACCACCAGGTCGGCCCGTTTGCCGACCGCGAGGCCATAATCCTTTAGCCCCATGATGTCAGCACTTTCCGTGGTCACCATGTCAAAACAGCGGCGCATGTCTGCAGGGCTTGTCATCTGAGCCACGTGCAACCCCATGAAGGCAACATCAAGCATGTCTGCGGATCCCAGTGGATACCAGGGATCGAGCACGCAATCCTGCCCGAATCCGACCTTGATCCCCTGGGCCAGCATCTCGGGCACACGGGTCATTCCCCGGCGCTTGGGGTAGGTGTCGTGGCGGCCCTGGATGGTGATGTTGATCAGCGGATTGGGGATTGCGGCCACTTGAGCCTCCGCGATCAGCGGCAGCAGTTTGGACACATAATAGTTGTCCATCGAATGCATCGATGTCAGATGCGAACCGGCAACACGGCCCTGCAGGCCAAGCCGCTGGGTCTCATAGGCAAGTTGCTCAATGTGACGGGACATCGGATCGTCGGTCTCGTCGCAATGCATATCAACCATCAGCCCACGCTTGGCGGCAATCTCGCAAAGTTCCGTCACCGAAGCACGGCCATCGGCCATGGTACGCTCGAAATGCGGGATACCACCGACCACATCGACTCCCAGATCCAGCGCCCGGATGGTATTCTCACGCGCATTCGGTGAGCGGTAAAGACCGTCCTGCGGAAACGCCACAAGCTGCAGATCGATATAGTCCGCAACCTGCTTCCTCACCTCAAGCAGCGCTTCCACTGCCAGCAACCGGTCGTCGCAGACATCAACATGGGTGCGGATCGCCAGAAGTCCCATAGAGGCCGCCCAATCGCAATAAGCCAAAGCCCGCTCGATCACCGCCTCATGAGTGAGCAGCGGCTTGAGTTCGCCCCACAGCGCAATCCCTTCAAGCAGTGTGCCGGAAGAATTGATCCGTGGCTGGCCGTAAGACAGGGTCGCATCCATGTGAAAATGCGGATCCACAAACGGCGGCGACACCAGGTTGCCCGACACATCAAGGGTCTCACCGGCTTCAGCTTCGATGTCGGGTGCAATGGCCACGATTGATCCATTTGCTATCGCAATATCAGCTATCGTTCCGTCGGGCAGCACGCCACCCTTGAGCAATGTGTCGAAACTCATCTCTCGCCTTTCTGATAGGGGATCATCAACGCCTTGGGATAGGTCGCCCGCCTGGCGACGACGACCAACGCCACGATGGAGAGCACGAACGGCATCATCAGGAAGATCTGATAGGGAATGACGCCACCGGTAATCTGCTGCAAGCGGATCTGATAGGCATCAAAGGCCGCAAACAGGATCGCACCGATCAGCGCCTTGCCCGGCCGCCAGGAACCGAACACCACCAGCGCGATGGCGATCCACCCACGGCCATTGATCATCTCGAAGAAGAACGAGTTGAATGCCGACATGGTTAGAAACGCCCCGCCGATTGCCATCAACGCCGAGCCCGCCATCACGGCGCCGATCCGTATGGCAGTGACCGAAATGCCCTGGGCCTCTACGGCTGAAGGATTTTCGCCAACCGCACGCACAGCGACGCCCACCGGTGTGCGGTAAAGCACAAAGGCGACAACAGCGACCGTGAGATAGGCGAGATAGGTGAGTGGTGTCTGATTGAACAAGGCCGGACCAAGCACCGGAATGTCCAACAGCAATGGCACTGCGAAGGGTTCGAACGGCTCGATCTTGGGTGGTGAGGACACCTCCGGAAGCAGGATCCGATAGGTGAAATAGGTCAGGCTCGACGCAAGCAGGGTGATGCCAATCCCGGTGACATGCTGCGACAGCCCGAGCGGCACGGTGAGGAACCCGTGCAACAGTCCGAACATCGCCCCGGTCATCGCCGCAACAAACACACCTGTCCAAAGATCTCCGCCCATATAGACGGTGAACCAGCCGGTGAACGCTCCAGCGACCATGATTCCCTCGATCCCGAGATTGAGCACGCCGGCGCGCTCGCAGATCAGTTCTCCCATGGTGGCGAATATCAGCGGCGAGGCGATGCGGATCGCCGCGACCCAGAAGCTGGCAGTGAACAGGATTTCGATGGCTTCTGTCATGTCACCTCCAGCGCACGCGGTAGCGCATCAGCATGATCGCCGTGACCATTGTCAGAAGCGAGGTCGCCACCATCACATCCGCGATGTAGCTCGGCACATTGGCGCTGCGGCTCATAGCGTCGGCACCCACGAAGATCCCCGCCACGAAGATCGCAGCGGCAACGACCCCCAATGGATTGAGCAGCGCCAGCATGGCCACCACGATACCGGTGTAGCCATAGCCCGGCGACAGATCGAGCGTCAGATTGCCCTTGAGCCCCGCCACTTCCGAGAAGCCGGCAAGAGCTGCCAGCCCACCGGACAGAAGCGCCGTCTTGACGATCACGCGATTGACCGGAATGCCTGCGAAGCGTGCCGCTTCCGCATTGTGGCCAACGGCGCGCATCTCATAGCCAAGCACGGTCTTCTTCATGATCACCCACACAATGATCGCCGAGACGATGGCCAGGATGAAACCAAAATGCAGCCGCTTGCCCTGGATCAGCCGGGGCAATTGCGCCTCTTCGATCACCCGCCTGGATTGCGGCCAACCAAGGCCCATCGGGTCCTTGAGGACCCCCTCAAGCAGCATCGAGACAAAAAGGATCACGATGAAATTCAGCAACAGCGTGGTAACCACCTCATCGACGCCAAACCGGGTCTTGAGAATGGCCGGCCCCAGAAGCGCCAGTGCGCCGGTCAGCATGACCACAAAGATGATCAGCGGGATCAGCCCGGCCGAGGGCAGCGTCACCGCCCCGGTGCCCAGAACGACGGTCATCACGGCACCCAGATAGAGCTGCGCCTCGGCGCCGATGTTCCAGAGCCGCGCGCGAAACGCCACCGCCACGGCAAGTCCGGTGAAGATAAGCGGCGTGGCACGGGTCAGCGTTTCCACCAAAGCGAATTGCGACCCGGCGGCGCCCTTGAAGACCAGATAAAACACGGTGATGGGAGAGGCCCCGGCGATCATCACCAGCACCGAGGAAAAGACGACCGTTGCAGCGATCGCAGCCAAGGGCCACAAGACCGTCGCCGTGGCGGAGGTTGCAGCTCTGGGTTCAAGCCGCATGATGTTCGCCTCCATCCAGCCCATGGCCGGCCATCAGTTCTCCCAGTTCCATCACCGAGAGCTGGCCGCGCTCGGAAGGCGGCGAAAGGTGTCCGCGATGAATCACTAGAATGCGGTCCGACAACGTCTGAATCTCGTCGAGATCCTCGGAAATCAAAAGCACTGCCGCACCACGGTCCCGCGCCTCAATCAGCCTTGCATGAACATAGGCGACCGCACCGACATCAAGCCCGCGCGTCGGTTGACTTGCGAGGATGATGTCCGGGTCGCCATCAAGCGCACGCCCGAGGATCAGCTTCTGCATGTTGCCACCCGAAAGCAGCCGCACGCGCGCTTCCGGCGACGGGCATTTGACATCATAGGCCTTGATGATGTCGCTGGCGAAGCCGGCCGCAGCACCCCAGTCCAGAAAGCCGAATTTTGAAAACCGCGGGCTGCGATAGGCTTCCGAAATCACGTTCTCGGCAACGCTCATGTCGCCGATCATGCCAGTCGCATGGCGGTCCTCGGGAATTCGGCCAAGGCCGTTTTCAAGCGCTGCGCGCGGGGACCATTTGCCAGCCGGCCTGCCATGGACGACAATCTCGCCCTCGCCGACTTCGAGCGTGCCGGCGATCAGGGCCGCAAGCGCAGCCTGACCATTGCCGGAAATCCCGGCCAGCCCAGTGATCTCGCCACCAAGCAATTGCATCGAGACATGGTTCAGCCCCGAACCGCCAAGACTGCGGGTCGAAACGGATTTGAGTTCAAACAGGGTCTGGCCGGGGTTGGGCGGACCGACCTCGTTGACCGGCAATTGACCGCCAACCATAAGCTCCGCCAGTTCACGCCTTGTGGCTTGGCTGGTCACGCGCTCGCCTGCGAGCTTGCCACCGCGCAACACCACCACACGGTCTGCGACCGACTGGACTTCGCCCAGCTTGTGAGAAATGAAGATCACCGAAAGACCTGCAGCCACCAGCTTCTTCAGAGTGGCGAACAAAGCTTCCGTTTCCATCGGCGTGAGTACTGCAGTCGGCTCGTCAAGAATGAGGATACGAGCCTCACGGTACAGCGCCTTGAGGATTTCGACCCTCTGCCGTTCGCCCACCGAGAGATCCAGGATTTGCCGGTCCGGATCGACCTCGAGCCCGTAATCCGCCGACAACGCACGGATTCTGGTCCGCGCGGCGGCCTTGCCGAGGCTCAAAGACCAGAGCGGTCTGGTGCCGAGCACGATGTTTTCCAACACACTCATCTGGTCGGCGAGCGTGAAGTGCTGATGCACCATGCCGATACCCGCCGCCAACGCCGCGTTCGGGTCACCTGACGGCAGCGCCTTTCCGAAGGCTTCAATGCTGCCTTCGTCGGCGGTGTAATGGCCGAAAAGGATGTTCATCAGCGTGGTTTTTCCAGCGCCGTTCTCACCCAGAAGCGCCACCACTTCGCCGCGTCCCAGCGACAGTGAAATGGCGTCGTTGGCCACCAGCGGACCAAAGCGCTTGGTAATGCCCGTGAGGCGGAGAACAGTCTCCGCCTCCGGGCGCGCGTCCGCGTTCATCAGCTGGACTTGGGCTCTTCGTCGTTGATCTCGACCACGAAATCGCCGGCCTTGATCGCGGCTTCCCGCTCCATGGCAAGCTTCACCGCAGCGTCCGGCACCTTGCCCTCGAAAGTGCCGAGCGGTGCCAGCGAGCAGCCGCCTTCCTTCATGAAGGAGTAGACGCCGTAATTGTCAGCCTTGAAGGAACCCGCCTTGACCATCTCGATGGCCTTGTCGAGCGTTGGCTCGAAGTGCCAGATCGCCGAGGCGACGACGGTGTCGGGATAATCTGCCTGGGTGTCGATCACATTGCCGATCGCCAGAATGCCTTTCTCCTTGGCCGCATCGGACACACCGAACCGCTCCGCGTAGAGAACATCAGCACCGGCATCGATCTGGGCGAAGGCAGTTTCCTTGGCCTTCGGCGGATCAAACCAGGAGCCGATAAAGGCCACCTGGAAAGTTGTGTCGGGTGCAGTTTCGCGAACGCCTGCCATGAAGGCATGCATCAGCCGGTTGACCTCGGGGATCGGGAAGCCGCCGACCATACCCATCTTGTTGGTCTTGGTCATGGCGCCTGCGATGATGCCGGAAAGGTAGGACGCATCCTGAATGTAGTTGTCAAACACGGCAAAGTTGGGCGTGTCATCCTTGGGCAGGAAGCTCGAGCCCATCAGATAGGCGGTTTCAGGATAATCGCGCGCCACCTGGCGTGCGGCATCCTCAACGGCAAAGACTTCGCCTATGATCAGGTCGTGACCGGCTTCCGAATATTCGCGCATGACGCGCTCGTAGTCATTGTTCGAGGTGTTTTCCGAAAACACATACTCGATGTCGCCACGCGCCACCGCCGCATTGGCGGCCAGGTGAATGCGGCTGACCCACTGCTGTTCCACCGGTACGGTGTAGATTGCAGCGACCTTCAGCGGCCCTTCAGCGCGCGCCTTGCCGATGAGACCCGGCATGGAAAGCGCTGCTGCACCGGCCGCCGCGCCGGCGAGCACCTGGCGGCGTTTGAGAAGAGAAAGTGGATTGGAAGTCTTGATTGTGGGCATGGCTGACGCTCCTGTTGAACTGTGATGATGGCTGTACCCGTTATTATTTTTGACCAAACGATAAAACGCCTTTGCGGTCTTGGCAAGACACTGAATCAATCTTACAAAAACACCACTTACGGTCGCTACTATGCTCCCGATTGCACGCAATCCTGCGGTCAGCCAACCGGGCCAATTGGCCACATCAGATCAGGCCAGTCGCCAATTGGGGTTGCACATTTGCCCCAGTCGGGCACAACAGCAATGGTGTATCGGAGGCGACACCATCTCCGTCATGGACCGCCTGTCCGCGCGCCATCTGAAAGGATCGGACCAGTATGACCATTGGCGATCAGCGCAGCCTGTTGGCTCTCAATTGCGGCTCCTCTTCGATCAAGTTCGCACTGTTCACGCCAGGGCTTGAACGAACACTCTCAGGCCTGATTGAGGCCATCGGCCGGGGGCAGACACCACGGCTCAGTATATCAGGAGAGGAAGCACGGCAATTTGGCGCGACTGACCAAGGCCATGCCGACCTGCTTCCAAGACTGATCAATGACATCATATTGCCCCATGCAGGCCAGATTACCGGTATCGGCCACCGTGTTGTCCATGGCGGCGAAAGGTTTGGCGCGCCGGTTCGCATCGATGTGGCAACCAGGCAGGCCATCGCCGAACTGGCACCGCTTGCGCCCGGCCATCAGCCTCACAACCTCGCAGGCATCGATGCAGCCGCCGCAGCACTGCCCGGCGTCGGACAAGTGGCCTGCTTCGACACCGCGTTCCACACCACGGTGTCAGCGGTGCGCCGTGAAATGCCCCTGCCCCGAAGCTACGCCCGGCAGGGGCTTCTGCGCTACGGCTTTCACGGGCTGTCCTATCAGCATGTGGCTGCAAGCCTGCCCGCGCTTGGACTGTCCCAGGGACGGGTGATCGCCTGTCACCTGGGCAATGGCTCCTCGATCTGCGCCATGATGGATGGCCGCAGCGCCTGGACGTCGATGGGTTTCACCCCGCTCGACGGCCTGATGATGGGCCAGCGTCCGGGCAGGCTCGACCCCGGCGCGGTTCTATGGCTTGTTGACCAGCACCAGGGCGACACCGCCACCGTGAACAGTTTGCTCAACAAGCAAAGCGGGCTTTCCGGCGTTTCCGGATTGTCAGGCGACATGCGCACCCTGCTGGCAAGTGATTCCGCCGATGCAGCCTTCGCAATCGAGATGTTTGTCGACAGGCTGGTGCAGGAAATCGGAACCGCCGCGGCAAGCATCGGTGGTTGTGACGCCATCGTTTTTTCCGGCGGCATCGGCGAAAACGCGGCCCCGATCCGCGACAGGACACTCGAGTGTCTCAGCTGGCTCGGTTTTGATTGCGATCCCGAGGCGAACAAAGCTGCGGCGCAATGCATCACCACGCCAGACAGCTCACGCCACGCCTACATCATCGCGGCCGACGAGGAGCATGTGATCGCCGAAGCCGTGGCGCGAATGCTCGGTTGAAACACACGCATGACCTTGGTTACTGCCAATTGCCGGCCAGGGCTTCGAGCAGGTCTGATCGGCTGATCTGGCCGACAAGGCGTCCCTCCGACATCACCGGAAACCGCCTGAACGAACTTGCGAGAAAGGCTTCCGCAGCCTCTATCAGGTCGAGTTCGGCGTCGAGCGTCTGCACCTCTGTCGACATGTAGCTTACTACCGTATCACCCCACTCACGATAGTAGCTCGCATGCAGCGCTGCCTTCAGACAGTCCTTCTTTGACAAGACCCCGACCAGATGCCCGGTGCGATCAACCACCGGCGCACCGGAGATGCGGTGGTCAATCAGCATGTGCATCGCCCGGTTTATCTCCATCTCGGGCGCCAGCGTAATCAGCTCAGTGGTCATGTAGCTCTTGATCCGAGGACGTCCGGTCATTGGCCATCTCCCTTGCGGCATCCGCTGCAGGAGAGCCCCTTGGCGCAGGCAAGCCCGCCGCAAGACCCCTTGAGCGGCGGCCGGCCGAACATAACCCCGATGCCAAGCCCGGCGAGAGAGAGCCCGATCAGGCCAAATGCAAGCAGAAAAGTTCCCATACCCTCGCGCTCCTAAGCCAAAATATGGCGGTCAAAATCCACCGTCATGGTTTCACGCCAGCCATCACCATCCTGATTGAGGAACAGGGCCGAAATTCCGTTCTCCTCCGCAAACACCGGCCCTGTATCCGGGCCCATCACCATCAGCGCCGTCGCCAGCGCATCCGCGCGCATGGCCGTCTGCGCCAGGACCGAAACAGAGGCTGGAGCGGCATTCACCGAACGCCAGGCCCGGGGCTCGATGAGATGTGTCAGACCGTTGGCACCGAACTCAATACCCTGCTGGCCGGTTCCGGAGGTTGCCAAAGCCAATCCACCGGGTTCGATCACGCTGTAAACCGCACCCGCCGGACCATCCGGCCTTGCGATTCCGGCACGCCAGGCTCTTCCTTCCGGATGTTCGCCAAGAGCGCGAACCTCGCCTCCGAGCTCCGCAAATGCCGAGGCAATCCCGATCCAGACCAACTCTTCGATAATCCGGTCCAGCGCATACCCCTTGGCTATCCCGCACAGATCAAGCGTCAAGCCGGAGGCTGATTTTCGCAGCCCTTCCGCCCCGGCTGCGATATCACCGGGCAGCCCCCGCGCACCGCTGATCGGTCCAAAGCCAAGACGGCCTACAAGCGGACCAACGGTGGGATCAAATGCGCCGCCTGTGACCTGCGATATCCTGAGAGCTTCAGACGCGACAACAGCAAGATGCCTTGAGCACCGCTGCCAGTTGGCCGCGTTCGACCGGTTGAACCGGGACAACTCGGATTGCGCCAGATAGGGCGACATCGCCATGTCGGTCTCGGCAACGATTGCAGCCACCAGTGCGCGCACCTGCCTGGCATCGGCTGCCGCCGGCACGACCACACGCCAGCTGCTCCCAAAGGCTCGACCACTGAGTGTCGTGACACCAGCATAAGCAGGCGATCTGCCAAGTCCGGAGGCAACGGCGCCCACTGTTGCAATCGAGAACAAGAAGCTGCGGCGTGTGATGCGCATGGCTCAGACTCCGAAATCGTCGGTGAAGATGTGAGATGGATCGACGCCGGCATCATCAAGCATCGCCAGCACCGCGCGGATCATCAATGGCGGGCCGCACAGATAATACTCGCAGGCTTCCGGCGCCGGGTGATCGCGCAGATAGTCCTCCCAGGCGATCATGTGAACAAAACCGCTGCGGCCTGACCAATGGTCCTCGGGCCGCGGATCCGACAACGCGACCGTCCAGCTGAAATTCTGATGAGCCTCCGCCAGACTGTCGAACTCCTCCTGATAGGGAAGGTCGGCCTTGTTGCGTGCGCCATACCAATAGCTGATGCGGCGACCGCTCTTAACACGCTCGAGCTGGTCGAAAATAATCGCCCGCAACGGCGCCATGCCAACGCCACCTCCGATGAACACCATCTCGGCCTCACCCTGCTGCGCACGGAAGCTGCCGAAGGGTCCCGAAACATCCACCCGGTCACCAGGCTTGAGCGCAAACAGCCAGGAGGAAACGATGCCCGGCGGTGCGTCCGGCACCGAAGGTGGCGGCAGTGCCAGCCGGATATTGAGCACGATCCGCCCGGCTTCGGTGTCCTCGGGACGGTTCGACACGGAGTAGGCCCGCGTCACATCCTCAGCACTGGTGACCTTGAGCGAACGCAATGTCGCCCAGACAGCCTTGTGCGCCTCGGGGACATCTATCCGGGAGTAGTCACACTCGAAAGCCGGCGCGGTGACCTGCACGAAGGAACCAGCCTCGATCCCGACACTCATGCCCTCGGGTTGCCGCAGCACGATTTCGCGGATCAGGGGCGTGAGCGCGCGCACGGTTTCGACCTTGCAGACGAAGCTCTCAGCCGCCATCAGATCATTGTCGACCTCAACCTGAAGATCGCCGCGAAGCACCACCTGACACGCCAGATGAACACCGTCTCGCAGGTCCGATTTGGTCAGCCTTGCGGTTTCGGTCGGCAATGGCGGTGCACCGCCATCAACGATTTTGACCTTGCACAGCCCGCATGTCCCGGCGCCGGCGCAGGCCGACGGCACCAGAATGCCATTGTCGTTCAGTGCTGCCAGCAGCTTTGTCCCGGTCCGGGTCTCCAACTCGGTCGAGCGGTTGACGGTCAGAGTCGCGGGACGCGAGGGGGAAAGAACCGAACGCGCCAGCATCACCGTCAACGCCAGCGCCAGCACAATCAGGGTCAGCAGCAATGTGCCCAGAACAATCTCGGTCATGGCGTCACCGCCGCGAATGCGGAAAAGCCGAGCGACATCAGACCGGTCACGATGAAGGCGCTAGCCAGCCCTTCCACACCCCGCGGCATATCGGAATATTTAAGCCGCTCCCGGATGGCTGCAAAGGTGACGATCGCCAACGCCCAGCCAAAGCCGCTGCCCAGACCATAGACCAGCGATTCCTGGAAATCATAGCGCCGCTCGACCATGAAGAGACTGCCCCCCAGGATCGCGCAGTTGACGGTGATCAGAGGCAGAAAGATTCCGAGTGCCCGGTAAAGCCGAGGCGCGAAGCGATCGAGTGTCATCTCGAGGATCTGCACCATGGCCGCGATCACACCGATGAAACTCACAAGCTTCAGAAATGTCAGATCCACATCGGGCAAACCTGCCCAGCCCCAGGCCCCCTCGATCAGCAGCAGGCTGAAGATCAGATAATTCACCGGAACCGTGATCGCCTGAACCACGATGACCGCAAGCCCCAGACCAAGCGCCGTCTCGACGCGCTTGGAAACGGCCAGAAAGGTGCATATCCCGAGGAAGAAGGAGAGCGCCAGATTCTCCTGAAAGACGGATTTGACAAGAATCTCGATCATGGCCGCCGATCCTCGGGTTCATCCAACCGGAATTCAGGGCGCTCAGCCTGGTCGGGACGCCACACCCGCACCAGCCAGACAACAAGTCCCAGGATGAAGAATGCGCTCGGCGCAAGCTGCATCAGGCCCAATGGCTGAAACCAGCCACCCTCGGCAACCGTCAGAACCATTGGCACGCCCATCAGGGCGCCGGTGCCAAAGAACTCACGCAACGTGCCTACGCTGATCAGGATCAGGCTGTACCCCAGGCCGTTGCCAAGACCGTCGAGCACACTCGGAATTACAGGGTTGCGCATGGCAAAGGCTTCAGCCCGTCCAAGCACAAGACAATTGGTCACGATCAGGCCGACAAAAATCGACAAGCGCTTGCTCATTTCAAACATGAAGGCCTGGAGAAACTGGTCGATGACGATGACGATCGACGCCACGATGGTGATCTGCACGATAAGCCGGATCGAGGGCGGTATGTGATTGCGCATCAAGCTGATCACCGCGCCCGACAGACACAGCACGATCGTAAGGGCAACCGACATGGTCAGCGCTGTTGACAACGTGGTGGTCACCGCCAGCGCCGAGCAGATCCCGAGGATCTGCAGCGTGATCGGATTGTTGCCGATCAGCGGCGAGAACAGATGGTGCCTCAATGACATCTTACAGGCCCTCTTCTTCAAGACGCGCAAGGAAGGGGCCGAACCCGTCTTCACCAAGCCAGAACCGGAGCAAATTGGTGATGCCGTCGCTGGTTCTGGTTGCCCCGGAAATCCCGTCCACTTCATAGGGTGTCGAAGCACCGCCACGCACGAGCTCGATGCGAAGGACACCATCTCCGTCGGCAATCATCTTGCCTGGCCATTGCGCCAGGAACTCCGGTTCCTCGATGCGGGCACCAAATCCGGGCGTGTCGCCCTGCTCGACAATTGCCAGTGCTGCAACGGTGTTGAGATCCGCCTCCAGCGCGAGGGCCGCGCGAATGGTGGATTGATACCCCGCACCATAGACCGGCAGCACAACCAGCATCAGCTCCCCCTCCTTGGCGAGCAGATAGACCGGTGACTGCCTGGCACGCCGTTTGATCCCGGCGAGATCGGCCTCCGGCGCCAGCGCAACACTCGCATCCGGGTCCTGCAACGCAGCATCAAGATCGAAGTCAGCGCTGTCTGTGCCGGTGGCAAAGCTGCCGTCATCGAGATTGACCAGACGGGTTTCAAGCGTATCGACACCGCTTTCAAGCATCAGCTCCCGCATGGCAGGAAGTGTATCGAGCATCCGGTCCAGCCGCGCCTGACGCTCGGCAGCGCGATTGGCCTCCTGATAGGGTTTGAGCGTGACCGCAGTCACCGACACTGCAGCCGCACTGAACAGCGCGACCAGGATTGCCATGCCGATGATTTTGACCCGGTCATCATTGGGTCGGGCAAAAAAACCTCGGATTGGAGCAAACGGATCAGCCATTCTTGACCCTCCGGTGCCGGACGTTCCATTCCACAACCAGATAGTCGATCAGCGGTGCAAAAATACTTGCGAGCAGTGCCGCGAACACGATCGCGGTTGGAGACACCCCCGGTCCACTGATCGTGTCAAAAAGCACGATCAAGCCACCCGCCAGGATGCCGTAGGCCCAACGGCCCGGATTGGTTGAGGCTGTCACAACCGGATCCCCAACCAGAAAAACCAGGCCAAAAGCGATTCCAGCGCAGGTCTGCCAGGACCCCGATAGCCCGCCATCCCAAAGACCGGGCAAGATCACGACAAGTCCGGCTGTCAGAAGCACCCGCCACGATACCAATCCGCCAACAAGCAGGACGAGAGCCCCCGGGATGACCGTCAGCCCGAGGCCTTGTCCGGCCCCTGAAAGCTGAACCCCCGGAAACGAAAAGACGAAAAAACCCAGCGCCGCCGCTGCTGCAGAAAGGAAGCCGTAGCCCCGGCCACCAAACACCAGTTCGCCAAACACAACACCGAAGCTCACCGCCAGCGCCACTTGCCACAACGCGGCATCCGCCGGTGCCATCACAGCGAAGATCAGAGCAACACTTGCGCCATGCCAACTCGGCGCCCGGCCTCGCAGCAGGGCGAAGGCAAGCTCCCAGCCCAGGCTGACGATCAGAGCCGCGATCAGCACCGCGAGTTGCCCCGCACCGCGCTCGAGCACAGTCACCGCGACCGGCGGCACAAGCGCAATCAGCTGAATCAGCGTAATCCCTGCCGGGGTCCATGACGGCCGTTGGAGCCGACGGCGCCGATCAAGAAGCCAGCCTGTCATGCGTCCTCCGCCAGTTCATCAAGCACATGCCGCAGCATCTGGCCGTAGTCGGCACCGCTGGTGGAAACCATCGAAAGGGCAGCGAGATCCTCTTCGGTCATTTCGAGACAACCAAGCTTTCGCGCGGCATCGCTATCACCGACACTCAAGGCACGCATCAACGGCACCACCGGCACACCAAAGCCCAGCGCCCGCTCAAGCGCCGCTGTTGGGATCAGTGCTGCGGGACTTTGCTGTGATGGAGAAAGCCAGGCCTTGAGGCCGCGATTGGGCGAAGCGCGGCGGGCTGGCGCGGCTTTGCAAAGCGTGACTTGCTGATGATAGCGCCCAAGCCATGCCGCTGGTCGGCCACTGACGGGAGACCCTGACACAACGGCAACATCCGGCTCTGCGTTTCCCGACCGGGTTTCTCCGGCAATCAACTCGGTCAGACTTGCGCCGGCCAGGGTCCTGATCAGCCGCGGGCTGCTTGCCTGAGGGCCGGCCAGCGATATCACCCGTGTCGGGTTGACCACGCCGGTCTCAAGCCATTCTCCGATGGTTGCGACATCCTGATAGCCCACGGTCCAGACCATGCGCCCTGCTCGCACCGGATGCAGCCGGTGGATATGATGACCCGCAAGTCCGGTCAGCGGGCCTGAGGCAAATTGCGCAATGCGGATCCGGTCTTCAAGCCCGGACACCAGATCCTTTCCCGGCGGCTGGCACAGAAAAACCGGGCCTTCCGTCAAAAGCATCAGCGCCTTGATGCCCCGGCCGAACGCGTCCTCACGACCTTCGAGAACCACACCCGCATCAGGGGCTTGGGCATTGTCACCGGTCGCGGTCACAAAGATCGTATCCGCAACGGCGTCAGGCGTGGGGATTCGTCCGAAGGGCCGGGTTAGAAACGATGGCCACAACCCGGCAGCCAGGAGAGCGGCACGCAGATCTGCAGCAGTGCCGGCATCCACAGAGGCAGGCTTGGGCGAGGCTGCGTGGCGCGCAAGCCGGATCACCAGCGCAGACAAGGTTCGCCGCGGACCATAGGTGATCGACTCCACCGTACCGCTCACCGGAGCAGCGAAGACCACGTCCGGGTGGGAGCGATCATGAAAAACCGGTTGCCCCTGGAGCACCTCGCTTCCCTGCTCGCAAAGCATTTTCGGCCGAAGCCCGGGAACGTCTACCCCGAGAATCGCCACCCGGCCAATCTCCGCACCCGTCCTTATGCTCTGCACAGGCGCAACGGCGCGTTCTGTCTTGAACCATGGAAACACGAATGACCCCTAGTCTCGCTGCAGAAGGGCCGCCACAGCATTTGTGTGATGCCTGGCACCCAAACTGTGCCGACACTAGCAGGGTGAAAACAACACGCGTTGAGCGAGATCAATGCGGCAGACGGCAACCAGCGCCATAGTGATTGGGTGAAACTGCATCCAGACATGCCGGATACATCAATCTGACTAAACCACTGGAGGTCCACCTTGCCTATTTTCCGAAACAGCTTCTTAGCCTTGGGCGTCGTTTTCTGCGCCTCTTTGGCCACACCAGCAGCACAAGCCCAGGATCAGTCGCCACTCACGTCAATCGTGGAAGACTGGATCGCATCGCCACACGGCAACCGGGCATCCGAGTCCTTCATACACTGGAACGCTGATGGCGCCGTCCCCGAGAACTGCGCCACATGCCACTCCGGCCCCGGGCTGATGGATTTTCTTGGCGCTGACGGATCCATGGCCGGCAAGGTGGATGCTCCCGCACCGACCGGATCGCCAATTGATTGCGTGGCCTGCCACAACAAGGCCGCCAGCGAAATCGAGCAAATCACATTCCCCTCCGGAGAGATGGTGACCGAAACCGGTTCCTCGGCGATCTGCATGGTTTGCCACCAGGGCCGTGCATCAGCCGATGCAGTCAACGCGGCTGTCGACGGGATGGATGACGACGTCATCAATGGCGATCTGGGTTTCATCAATGTCCATTACAGCGCTGCAGCCGCCACCCTGTTTGGTGGCATTGTGCGCGGTGGCTATCAGTATGACGGCAAGGTCTATGCCGAAAAATTTGCCCATGTGCCGGACTTCAACTCCTGCACGACCTGTCACGAGCCTCACACCACAAAGACTGTTGCGATCGATCAGTGCACCACCTGCCACGAGGACATCGACACTGCGCGGGCCATTCGGACAACTCCGGGTGATTTTGACGGAGATGGTGACGCAAGCGAAGGCATCAGCGCCGAGATTGCCACCTTGCACGACAAGCTCGGCGACGCGATCACGCTTTACGGATCAGAGCTCGCAGGCCAACCCATCGTCTACGACTCTCATGCCTATCCCTATTTTTTCAACGACACCAATGCAGACGGCACATCGAATGGCGATGAAGCCGCCTTCCCGAACAGATATCAGAGCTGGACACCGCGCCTGCTGCGTGCTGCGTACAATTATCAGTTCGTCTCCAAAGACTCTGGCGCCTATGCGCACAATCCGCGCTACGCCATGCAGATCCTGTACGACAGCCTCGAAGATCTGGCGGCCAGCACGGACGGTGACATGTCCGGCATGAATCGCCCTTAAGCAATGCCCTTGAGCATCGTCAACCGAAGACCCCAGCCCGGAACCCTGACAGGCGTTCCGGGCTGTTGTTCTGGAAGGCAAGCACCGCAGCAGGATAAACAAGCCCCGGCCGGAAAAAACTGATGGAGAATTCGGAGGTACTCGTCGCCATCGGCGTTTTGTTGCTGCTCGGTCTTGCGCTCGACAGCGTCGGACGCATTGTTCACGTTCCGCGCGTCACCTTGCTGATCCTCCTGGGCGTGGTAATCGGACAGCCGGTTCTCGATCTGCTTCCCGACGCTTTCGCAGGCTCGGATGAAATCTATGCGCCCACCGCCCTGACAATGGTGGCTTTTCTGCTTGGCGGATCGCTGACAACCCAAACACTCAGGAACCATGGGCGCGAAATCCTGATCATCTCGCTGGCCCTGGTGATCGTCTCGGTGATGCTGGTCGCTGGCGGCTTATGGCTGCTCGGCCTGCCGGCAGGATTTGCGGTCATTCTGGGAAGCCTTTCGGCTGCCACCGACCCTGCTGCCACGCACGACGTTGTTCGCCAAAGCAATGCCCGCGGCCCCTTCATTACCAGCATTCTGGGCATTGTCGCCATCGACGACGCATGGGGGTTGATCGCCTTTTCCATGGCACTTGCGGTTGCAGGGATTCTTCTGGATTCGAATGCAACCGAAGCGCTTGCCCATGGCGCCATGGAAGTCAGCGGTGCAATCCTGCTCGGCCTCGTGATAGGTTTCCCGGCCGCTTATTTGACCGGCAGGATCAAGCCGGGCGAGCCGACATTGATAGAGGCCTTGGGCTTGGTGTTTTTGTGCTCCGGCTCTGCGCTTTACTTCGGAGTTTCATTCTTGCTGACCGGAATGGTCTGCGGCGCGGTGATCGTCAATTTCGCGCGCCATCACGACCGCCCGTTTCACGAGATCGAACGGATCGAATGGCCCTTCATGCTGCTGTTCTTCGTCATGGCCGGCGCATCGCTCCAGATAGGAAACCTTGCAAAAACCGCCTGGATCTTCCTCGCCTATTGTGCACTGCGCATTCTTGCGAGACTGATTGGCGGTTGGATAGGTGGCCGTGTCGCCGGGATGCCCGATCGTCAAAGCCGCCTGACCGGTATCGCCCTGATGCCTCAGGCCGGCGTCGCCATCGGCATGGCGCTGGTTGCCAGTGAACGCTTCCCAGAAATCGGCGAAGATCTGCTCACCATTGCGGTGGCCAGTACGATTGTGTTCGAGCTTGTTGGTCCCTTCTTCACCCAATACGCCATTCGCGAAATCGGCAATCGGCAAACCCCGGAATCGGCCAGCTCCAGTTGAACCAGGTTCTTACTCTGTGCACCAATTCAACCGACCAGAGTCCAATGCCGCGACTTCTCAACAGACGGAAACACCCAATATATGGCTATTGTCTTTGGTGCATGCGAATGCAAGTATATGTCACGCTGTCATGCCGTTTCGGCCGGTAAAGGAGTTTCCTGAACCAACCAGAAGGTGCCGAGATCCTGGAGGAGGATCAAAGGCGGCAGGCGACAGTGGTAGTTCCGTGGGAGGAAACATGACTAACTCACTAAACCGCAGAAGATTCCTGCGTGGGTCGGCAATGGCCGGCGCCGCAGCACTCGCAACGCCGGCCATTGCACAAAATGCCGGAACCACCCTGAAGATGCAGGCAGCCTGGGGCGGCGGCATCTTCCTTGAGAACGCCCAGTCGTTCGCTGCACGGGTCAACGAGATGTCCGGCGGCTCACTGACAATCGAAGTTCTTTCGGTCGACGCCGTGGTCAAGACCAGCCAGATGCAGGACGCGGTGCACCGCGGTGTTCTGGACGCAGCCCACTATGTGCCAGCCTATTGGTACGGCAAATCCAAGGCGGCCTCGCTGTTTGGCACAGGACCGTGCTTCGGCTGGTCCAGCCAGGAAGTGCTGGGCTGGATTTACGCAGGTGGCGGTCAGGAATTGTTCGATGAACTGATGGATACCCTGCGCCTCAACGTGGTTTCGTTCTTTAACTCTCCAATGCCGGCCCAGCCGCTTGGCTGGTTCAAGGAGGAGATCAAGGATGCATCGCAGATGACGGGCCTGAAGTACCGCACCGTCGGTCTGGCTGCAGACGTTCTGCTGGAAATGGGCATGTCGGTGGTTCAGCTTCCAGGTGGGGAAATCCAGCCGGCCATGAAATCCGGCCTGATCGATGCGGCCGAATTCAACAATCCGACTTCGGACCGTGACTTCGGCATGCAGGACGTTTCCAAGCACTACCATCTTGCGTCCTATCACCAGAGCCAGGAGTTCTTTGAGGTCACCATTAACAAGGACAAGTTCAACGCATTGGCGGCTGAGCATCAGGCGATCATCAGGAATGCATCCATGGCGGAAAACTCCGGATTCTACTGGGGCAACACCAAGCGTTATTCTGACGATCTGCTGAAACTGCAGGAAGCCGATGGCGTGAATGTGTATCGCACGCCGGACTCGGTGATGGCGGCGCAGTTGGAAGCCTGGGACAAGGTGACATCGCGCATTGCCGCAGACGATCCGTTCTTCGCCAAGGTGATGGAATCGCAAAAGGCTTACGCCAAAAATGTGATGAACTATCTCAACCTCAATCAGCCCGACTACAAGCTGGCCTACAACCACTACTTCGGCTGATCGAAGTCTAGAAAAAGCAAGATGTCCGGGGGTCCCTGAGATCTCCGGATATCATACGCTTTAGGGGTGTGCCGATAAACGGCCCGGCCGTCTGTTGGGGGAAAGCAATCAGATGAAATTTGTTCACGCTGTAGAGGGTCTGAGCCTCTGGGTTGGTCGCGCCTTTGGATGGTGCATCATGCTTCTTACACTCTCGGTGACGTACGAAGTTTTCGTGCGTTACGTGCTCAATGCCCCTACCGTCTGGGCGTTTGACATGATGATCCAGATGTATGGCGCGCTGTTTCTGATGTGCGGAGCCTATGCTTTGGCGCAGGACACGCATGTGCGCGCCGACGTGGTCTATCGGCTGTTTCCGGTCAAGGTGCAGGCCGGACTGGATTTCTTCCTCTACTTCATCTTCTTTTTCCCAGGCATTCTGGCGCTGGTCTGGTTCGGTTATGAAATCGCCTCGGACAGCTGGCGCTACAAGGAAGTCAGCTTCAACAGCCCGGCCAGCATCCAGATCTATTTCTTCAAATCCTTGATCCCTGTTTCAGGCGTATTGCTGATGATCCAGGGCGTCGCTGAGCTGGTCCGCTGCGTCATTGCAATGCGCACCGGTGCTTGGCCGGAACGGCTTGCTGATGTCAAGGAAACAGAAGACCTGCTGACCGAAGCCGATATGGAGCAGATCCGGTCGGTCATTCCTGGCAAATAACAAGTCGCATGGCGCTGTGAGAAAGATAAAAAGATGACAAATCCTGAAGTCGCCCTGCTGATGCTCGGCCTGTTCATTTTTCTGGTTTTGCTGGGTTTCCCGATTGCCTTCACTCTTTTGGCGATGGGGGTTGCGTTTGGCTATTATGCCTACCACCAGGGTCACCCGATCGAGACATTCGGCGACATCTTCAACAACAACATCTTCTACCTGCTGAACCAGAACACCTATTCGGTGATGGAGAACCCGACCCTCGTGGCGATCCCGCTGTTCCTGTTCATGGGATATGTGGTGGAGCGCGCCAACATCGTCGACAAGCTGTTCTTCTCGCTCTACATGGCCGCACGCAACCTGCCAGGCAGCCTGGCCATTGCAGCCCTGCTGACATGTGCGGTGTTCTCGACGGCATCCGGCATCGTCGGAGCCGTGGTCACGCTGATGGGCCTTCTGGCTTTTCCGGCCATGGCCAACGCCAACTACAACAAGAGCTTTGCGTCGGGCGTAATTTGTGCCGGCGGTACGCTGGGCATCCTGATCCCGCCATCCATCATGTTGATTGTCTATTCGGCCATCGCGGATCTGTCGCCATTGCGGCTCTATGCAGCCGCAGTGTTCCCAGGCCTGCTGTTGGCCGGGCTTTACATCGTCTATGTGATCGTTCGGGTCTGGATAACGCCAAGCCTGGCCCCCAAGCCACAGATGGAGGACGTGCCCCCACCGCGTCAAATCTACTGGAACCTGTTGGTCAGCTTTGTGCCCCTCACGGTGCTCATCGCACTTGTGCTTGGTTCCATCCTTGGCGGCCTGGCGACGCCGGCCGAAGCTGCCGCCATGGGCGCGATGGGTGGTATGGTTCTGGCTGTGCTCTACCGGTCGATGACATGGACCAAACTCAAGGAAAGCGTGTTCCTGACCGCCAAAGCCACCGCAATGGTTTGCTGGCTCTTTGTCGGTTCCTGGACCTTCGCGTCAGTCTTCTCCTATCTCGGCGGGCACGACATCATCGCCCATTGGGTTGGAGGGATGGACCTTGAACCATGGCAGTTCCTGGTCCTGGCCCAGATCATCATCTTCCTGCTGGGCTGGCCGTTGGAGTGGTCGGAAATCCTGATCATCTTCGTGCCGATCTTCCTGCCTCTGCTCGAAGTGTTTGGTGTGAACCCCTACTTCTTTGCAATGCTGGTGGCGCTCAATCTGCAGACCTCATTCCTGACGCCGCCCATGGCAATGTCGGCCTATTACCTAAAAGGGGTGCTCAAAAAGCAGATCGAACTCATGGAGATCTTCCGTGGGATCATGCCCTATCTCGGCATCGTGATCCTTACCATGGTCATCATGTACCAGTTCCCGGGCATTGCGCTCTGGTTCCCTGACTACCTCTTCGGCACCTACATCCCATGAGGGTCGATCCTTCATCCCTGACGGCGCAAGAGGCCGCCAGTCTGATCGATAAGGGTGCAGTGAGCTCGGTTGACCTTGTCAAGGCTTGCCTGGCCAGGATCGAACAAAGCGGGCCTTCCATCCAGGCCTGGGCGCATCTTGATGCGGACAAGGCATTGAGTCAGGCCGCCGAGATGGACCGGATACGCCGCGCGGGATTTGCCCTCGGCGCCCTGCACGGCATTCCGGTGGCGTTGAAGGATATCGTCGACACTGCCGATATGCCGACCGAGCGGGGCACGCCGATCTTCAAAGACCGGCAGCCCGATAGGGACGCTGCGATTGTCGAGCGGTTGCGCGATGCCGGAGCGGTGATCATGGGCAAAACCGTGACCACCGAGCTCGCCTTTCTCAATCCCAGTCATACGCGCAATCCGCACAACCCACAGCACACGCCGGGAGGTTCGTCGAGCGGCTCGGCGGCTGCGGTCGCGGCCCATCACGTACCACTGTCAATCGGCACCCAGACCAACGGCTCGGTAATACGGCCCGCATCTTTCTGTGGCGTCTACGGCTTTAAACCCAGCCGCGGCATCATCTCCAGACGCGGGATTCTTCAAACCTCCGTCTCGCTCGATCAGGTCGGCGTCTTTGCCCGTTCACTGGGTGATGTCGCCCTGCTTTCCGATGCCCTCGGCAGCTACGACCAGAGCGATCCGGTAAGTTTTCCACGGCCCCGTCCCGCGATGGCGAGGGGTGCCGCAGAAGAGGTTCCGGTCGAACCGGATTTGGCCTTTTTTGACATGCCGTTTCACGATCGCCTTTCCGCTGACGCCCGAGAGGGACTTGATGCAGTGATCGAAGTCCTGGGCAGCCGTGTCTCACGGATGCAGCCGGCTGATACAATGGCCGAACTGGTTGCGGTGCAGGCAACCATCCATGAATATGAAATCTGCATGCATCTTGCTGAGAGCTTTGATGCCCACTGGGATCAGGTGAGCCCGATGCTCCAGGGCGTTGTCGAGCGTGGGCGGCTGATAACCCAGGCTCAGTACCAAGACGCACTGGCGGTAAAATCATCGGCTGAAGCGTTCTTCGCGGACTTCTTCACTGATTTCGATGCCATCATTGCACCGAGCGCCGCAGGCGAAGCACCACCTCTCGCCGATGGCACGGGAGACCCGATTTTCTGCACGTTGTGGACACTGGCTGGCCTGCCGTCGGTCACATTGCCTTTGCTTGTTGGTGAGAACAGCTTGCCCATCGGCGTGCAGCTGATCGGACCCGCCGAGAAAGACGACCGACTTCTCAGAACGGCCAATTGGCTGCAAACCAGACTGGCATCTGAATCCGCTTAGAGACCCAAGGAGACGATCATGTCCTACACAGTCAAACTGTTCGCCGGGTTCGTCGGAACCGCATTGCTTGTCATCTTTGTGCTTGGTCTGTCGCACAGCATCTCCACCGGCTTTGCCGGTTTCTGGGGCGGCTTTCCCTTCATGATCATCTCATTCGTTGTGCTTTCCATGGCGATCTATGACTTCTGGGATGAATGCATACGCAGGAAAAAATGATGAGCGCCAAGCCAAAGGTCTGGATTGCACGAAAGCTGTCCGACGCAACACTTGAGCGGGCCGCAAGAGACTATGATGCCATCATCAACATGGATGATGGTCTGAGCAGCGCTGACGAGATCGTTGCCATGAGCGCGAAAGTGGACGCCATCATCCCCTGTCACTCCGAGCATTTCACCGAGGACGTTGCCAACCGCCTCGACCCCAGGCTGAAGATCATCGCCAATCATTCCGTCGGCGTAGACCACTGCAATCTGCCCGCCTTGAAAGCCCGCGGCATTGCAGTCACCAACACGCCGGACGTGCTCTCCGATGCAACTGCGGAAATCGCCATGTTGCTGATGCTCGGCGCGGCGCGTCATGCAGTCAAGGGCGATCACCTGGTCCGCTCCGGCCAGTGGGATTTCTGGAGCCCGTCCTTCATGGTCGGCAAGCAGGTAACCGGCGCGCGGCTCGGCATCATCGGCATGGGTCGCGTCGGCCAGGCCTTCGCGCGCAAGGCGCGCGGCTTCGACATGGAGATCCACTACTACAACCGAAGCCGGCTTGACCCCGGTTCGGAGGCTGGTGCGACCTTCCATGAGACCATCGAAAGCCTGCTTGCCGTGTCGGACTTCCTGTCACTGCATTGCCCGGCTACGCCCGAAACCACTGGTCTCATGAACGCTGAGAGACTGGCGCAGCTGCCGGCAGGCGCCATCCTCATCAACACAGCCCGTGGCGCATTGGTCGATGAAGCAGCTCTGCTTGAAGCACTTGCAGACGGACATCTCGCAGCCGCGGGTCTCGACTGTTTCGTCAAAGAACCCGGCGGCAATCCGGCCTTCGCGGAACATCAGAACATCTTCATGCTGCCCCATATCGGCAGCGCCACCACGCGCACCCGCGATGCCATGGGGTTTCGCGCACTCGATAATCTCGACGCGTTTTTCCGCGGCGACACGCCGAAGGATCTGCTCTGAGGCTTTCACTCTTGCACGGTCGGGGTTTTCAGGTTCAAATCATTCCATGAGTTACCACCGTCCCAGTTTTACCCTCGGCGTGGAAGAAGAATACCTTCTGGTTGACTGCGACAGTCTTGATCTTTGCGCAGCCCCTGAAGAAATGATGCAGCAATGCATGGATGAGCTCGAGGGCCAGGTCAGCCCCGAATTCCTGCAATGCCAGATCGAGGTGGGCACAGAGGTCTGCCAGACCGTTTCGGAAGCGGGGGGCGATCTTGCCCGCCTGCGCACCGTGATCGCACGCATTGCCAGCGAACACGGTCTGGCCCCTCTTGCAGTCTCCTGCCACCCTTTCGCCGACTGGCACAAGCAGCACTTTACCGACAAGCAGCGCTACCGTGAGCTTGAGCGCGATCTGGGCGGCGTTGCACGGCGCATGCTGATCTGCGGGATGCATGTGCATGTGGGCATCGACGATGATGAAACCCGCATCGATCTGATGTCGCAGATTCCCTACTTCCTGCCCCATCTCCTGGCACTTTCCACTTCATCCCCTTACTGGAAAGGTGACGATACCGGACTTAACGCCTACCGGTTGACGGTGTTCGACAATCTCCCCCGCACCGGATTGCCGCCGCGCTTTTCGTCATGGTCGGAATACAGACGCTCGGTGCAGATCATCATCGACAGCGGCCTGATCGAGGATTGCACCAAGATCTGGTGGGATTTGCGGCCTTCCGACCGGTTTCCCACATTGGAGTCCCGCATTTGCGATGTCTCGCCAAGGCTCGATGACACACTTGCGATCGTGGCACTGACACAATCGATCACCCATATGCTGTGGCGTTTGCGCACCAGAAACCAGCGCTGGCGGATCTATGACCGCTTTCTCATTGGCGAGAACCGCTGGCGCGCCCAGCGTTACGGAGTCTCCAACGGCCTGATCGATTATGCCAGGGGCGAGGTTGTTCCGGTCGCGGAGTTGTTGGAAGAGATCATCGAGATGGTGCAGGAGGACGCTGAAGCGCTCGGCTGCTGGCAGGAGGTGCAATCGGCGCGCCGCATCGTCAAGAATGGAACCAGTGCAGACCGGCAGCGATCGGTTCATGCCCATGCAATCGCAGCCGGAGCCAGCGCGAAGGAAGCTCAGAAAGAGGTCGTGCGCTCGCTGATCGCCGAATACACAGAGGGGCTTGATGCGCACATGGCAAAAGCAAAACAGACAGCTCAGGGCGCCTGAACGGGAACACGGCAGTCCCCGGGCCGAGACAAACCGTCCCCAGCTTTGTTCAAGAACACGTTATGTCGTCGGCTGGGCTTCCAACGCTTCACCGTCCGGGGTCTCTTCCACCGGCGGCTCTTCATCCTTTTTGACCCGGAATACCGCCAGATACAGCGCTGGTGCAAAAAACAGCGTGATGGCGGTTCCGGCGATAATGCCGCCCATCATCGCATAGGCCATCGGGCCCCAGAAAATCTGGCGGGATATCGGGATAAGCGCCAGACTGGCGGCGGCCGCCGTAAGCACGATCGGACGAGCTCGAGCGTCCGAAGCCTCGAACACTGCAATCCACGCCGAGTGGCCTTTTGCACGCAGCACCTCGACTTCATCAATCAGGATGATCGAGTTGCGGATCAGGATGCCAATAAGGGCGAGCACACCCAGAATGGCGACGAACCCCAATGGTGCGCCGGACGGCAACAGTGCACCAACAACCCCGATAAGGCCCAGCGGCGCAACGCAGACAACAACAAACATGAGGCGGAAACTCTGCACCTGGATCATGATCAGCGTCAGCATGATGAGCAGCATGATCGGCACCACGGCAGCGATCGGCGCTTGGCTTTTTGCGCTTTCGGCGACTGATCCCGCAACCTCGACCTTGTATCCAAACGGCAGACTCTCATTGAACGCAGCAATCTTGTCAGACAGCGACGCAACGATCGTTGCCGGCTGATCCTTGCCCAGAATGGCAGCCTTGATGGTAATGGTCGGCATGCGACCGCGCTGGTGAATAACCGGTTGCTCGGTTTCATAGCTGAAGGTTGCCACTGATCGCAGTGGTATCGTGACCGACCCGGAACCTGAGAGCTGCAATTCGGACAGCGCTTCCACCGACTGCCGGGATGCATCATCTCCGCGTGCAGCGATATCTATCAAATAGTCGCGGTCGCGCAATTGCGTGATCGTCGTTCCATCATAAATCGCGCTCAAAGCTGCGGATATCTCGGATTGGGAGATACCGAGCTGGCGCGCCTTGTCCTGCAGGATTTCGACGCGAACCACCCGCACCGGTTCGTTCCAGTCCATGATGATGCTATCGAGACGGTCATCAGATGCAACTATCGCTGTCAGGTCCCGAGCCCGGTCACGCACTGATTCAATGTCAGGCCCCGACATCCGGTACTGCACCGGCCGGCCAACAGGCGGCCCGATTTCGAGCAATTTGACGAAGAGATCAACTCCCGGAAACTGCTCCGCGGCCACTTCCGTGAGTTCTTTTTTCAGTTCATCGCGCGCTTCAATAGATCGCGTCTGAATCACAATCTGACCAACGTTGGGGCCAGGTGTGAGCACGTCATAGGACAAAAGAAAACGCGGCGCGCTTTGACCCACATAGGCTGACCAGAAAAGGACCTTGTCGCTGTTGCCAAGGACCTCTTCCATTCGTGCAATTTCTTCGGATGTCTGGGTGATCGATGCATTCTGAGGCAGTGTAAAATCAATGATCAATTCCGGTCTGTCAGAATTTGGAAAGAACTGCTGCTCCACAAAGCGCATCCCATAAACCGATACCGCGAACACGAGGATGGTCGAGAAAATCGTAATCCAGCGATGACCCATGCAAAATCGCAGCGCTGCACGAAACGCCCGACGCACCCGCCCAGCCTTGATTTCGTGGTGTTTCATTCTTGCTGGCAGGAACGTCACGCCCAACAGCGGCGCAAACAAGACCGCCACAACCCAGGAGATCAGTAGCGATACAGCAATCACAACAAACAGAGAGAAGGTGAACTGGCCTGCAGCCGATGAGTTGAGGCCGATTGGAATAAACCCGGAAACCGTGACCAGGGTTCCGGTGAGCATCGGAAAAGCGATTGAGGTCCAGGCGTACGAGGCGGACTTTGCAAGAGTCTCACCCTTCTCCAATCGCGATATCATCGTCTCGATTGCAATCATGGCATCATCAACAAGAAGTCCCAGGGCGATAATAAGCGCGCCCAGCGAGATACGCTGCAGCGTAAACCCGGCGACGTCCATGATTACAAAGGTAATGGCCAGAACCAGCGGAATGGTGAGTGTAACCACAAGACCGGCTCGAAGCCCAAGCGAGATAAAACTCACCGCCAGAACGATCAGCACCGCTTCCAGGAGCGCCTTGAGAAAGTGGCCGACGGCTTCATCAACCACATCTGGCTGATCTGCGACCTGATGGATCTCCAGACCAATCGGCAACTCTGATTGAGCCTTGGCAATGACTTCATTAAGCTCAGCTCCGAAATCTAGAATGTTGGCACCCTGCCGCATTCCCACAGCCAGCCCGATTGCCTCTTCCCCCTTGAAGCGAAACATGGACGATGGCGGATGTTCGTAGGTACGGCGTATGTCAGCAACATCAGCCAGACGGAAAAACCGGTCACCAACCCGAAGATTGATGTCCTCAAGGCTTTGTGCATCCGAGAACTGTCCGCCAATGCGCACCAGAACCCGCTCAGGCCCTGCATCGATAACACCAGACGGAATAATGGCATTCTGCTCAGAAAGTGTTGCCTGAACCGCTTGCTGGTTGAGGCCGAGCGCAGCGAGGCGGTCGGTTGAGAACTCGAGATAAATGACCTCGTCGCGGGTTCCGAAGAGCTCGATCTTCCCCGCGTCGGGAAGCGCCTGAACACCACGACGAACAGTTTCCACATAATCGCGGACTTCGCGCGGTGAAAAACCGTCCGATGTAAAGGCGTAGATATTCCCGAAGACGTCACCAAAATTGTCGTTGAACTGAAATCCTGCGAACTCAGTCGGGAATTCAGGTCGGATATCCGCCATCATGTTACGTACGCGTTGCCAGATTTCTTTAAGATCCTTGCCGGGGGTCGAAGGCAGCAGTTCGACATAAACTATGCTTTCTCCGGGCCGCGTTACCGAACGGGTGAAATCCAGTTCATTGAGATCCTCGAGTTTCTTCTCAATCCGATCGGTAACCTGGGTGAGCGTTTCGCGGGTATCGGCACCAGGAAGCGAAGCGGCGATGATCATCGTCTTGATATCGAAGTTCGGATCTTCCTCACGTCCGATCGACATATATGACAGAATACCCGCCACCGTTGAGATGAGCATCAGGAACCAGATAAAGGAACGGTGATGGAGAGCCCAGTCGGACAGATTGAACTTGTTCATTCGGAAATCCGCGGGCCAACAATTTGGCCGTCTTCTAGAGAATGTGTACCTTTGGTGACCACCTCGTCTCCGGGGGTCAGCCCGGATGCGATCACCGCAAAATCCTCGTTGGTCTCAGCAATCACCACTGGTTGCTTGGCAACCGTGTTGGATCCTCGCTCAACGAGCCAAACCGCTGGTGGTTCAAGAACGGCAGAGAGTGGAACAATGATTTGCAAGGCAGCATTCCGGGAGGGTTCGACACGGGCAAGCGCACCGAGCCTGAACGATGGTGAAGGATTCTCCAGCACCAGATGCAGGCGCTGGGTACGCGTTGCCCGCTCGGCAACAGGATTGATCCGGTCAAGAACAGCTTCCGCGCTAACAGAATCATCTGCCAGAAGCCGCACAGTGAAACGGTCTCCCTTATTGACCAGACCCGCATCCTGTTCAGAGACGTCTATGACGACTTCACGGGTGCCGCTATCAGCAAAGCGAAGGACGGTTTGGCCGGCGGAAACTGTCGCCCCGATTTCGGCTTCGGTTTCGGTAACCACACCATCGAAGGGGGCCTTCAAAGTTGCCAGATCAAGCAAATCCTGAGCCTGGGCACTTCCAGACAAAGCCTGATCCAATTGCGCTTGAGCGGCAACCAGCGCACGCTCCCTGTCCTCGAGGGTGGTGCTGCTGCTTACTCCACGCTCCGCCAATTCCTTGGCGCGATCGCGGGCATTGGTTGCCGAGCGAAGCTGAGAACGCGCAACCACAACACTAGCTTCGGCGCTTCTCAGATCGGAAGTCAGGTCTTCGGCGCTCAATTGGGCCAGCATATCACCGTTTGAAACCTGATCGCCCACATCGACTGGACGGTTCGAAATGGTACCAATCATCGGAAATCCGAGTTCGACTTCCGTACCCGCTACGACGCTTCCTGTGTAGCTGCGAAGAATTGCTTCTTTGGCATCAACAAGAATCGAGGCCACCGGACGAGGCCTATCCTGGGCAAAGGCTGGCATTGCGACAGCAATCGCCAGAATTGCAATGAGCGTTCTCATTGGCTCACCTCGACGCGTCTAACTTTGCGGCCAGGGTAGAGCAACTGCGAACCCTTCGTTACTATCCAGTCGCCGTCTTCAATGCCGTTTGAAACGAGCACAAGGCCGGTTTCGTGGCGATCAATCTCGATCTGTTGCAGCGAAACCTGCATGGATTCGCGATCGACCTTCCACACCGCCGGCCCTTCGCGCGAAGCACTGATCGCTTCGAACGGCAGACGGATCAAATCACCTTCGTAGCGGGTCGCCGTGCCTCGCACAGGCTCGCCGTAATCAAGACCGGTCGGCGGATCTATCACCTCCACCTTGGCTTCAACTGTTCCGGTGCTGACATCCACCAGAGGCGAGATCTCCTTGATGCGCCCCAGGAAAGTCCTCTGCGGCGACGACAATCGTGACAGCTGAATATCCGATGTTGGCGCCCCCTGCAGCACCATCGCTTCAGAGACTTCAAAAACTGCTTCGTACCCCTTGTCGAGTGCCAGTTCCATTGCCGCTTGTGCTGCCCCGACGATCTGTCCGGGCTCGACCATTCGGTCCAGAACCGTCGATGCCGACGGTGCGCGCAAAACTGTATCAGAAAGTGTTTTACGCGCACTCTGCAGTTCCGCCCTGGCCCTTTGCAGAGCGCCTCGCGCGACACCCAGCGCGTCTTCGGCAGAATCCCGCGTCGCCAGGGTGCCCGCTCCACTGACAAGCAAGGATTTCGCGCGTTCATAATCTTCGATTGCCTGCCGATGGTCGGCCTGCGCCGTCACCAGCCCGGCTTCGGCAGCTCTCACCGCCAATTCGCTCTGGATTGGATCCAGTCGCGCCAATATCATGTCTTTTTCGACCATGTCGCCTACGTCGGCCAGCACCTCAATGACCCGCCCCCCAACTGGGAAGGCTGACATTACGCTCTGATCGGCACGAATTTCACCAGTAAGTGAATAGCTACGATGTTCCGGTGCCCTGACCGCCTCGACAATCTCAACCGCGAGCGGCTGTTGCGCAATGGCAGGCACTGGCACCGTGAAAAGAAACACGACAAGACAGGCGAGAGATGATGCGGTTTTTGTGACCATGGCTTCCAAACCTGATTGCGATACGGCGCTTTTTACAACGCGACACCCCGTATAGCCATGGGCAAGATCACAGGAAACACGTCAGTCCAACGAACCCATTGTCACGACTCTGTGCAGATGCGAAGTACCGCAAACGGAAACACTGTGTTCTACTGAACGTATAGGCACGCGAAAACAGGCTGATTGGAGAGGCCAGACACGGCCCATTTCTCCAGCACCCGAGCTCCAATTGCAATCAGGTTTCCGCAGCAACAATCAATCGAGTTTCATTGGCGTCCAGGGCTCCGGCAATCTCCTGACTGGCGGGCTGGTCAGTCAGAAGATGACCGACCGCGTCAAAGCCGGAGACAAGCACCAGTCCGCGACGGCCAAACTTGCTGTGATCCGTGACCACATAGGTGTTCTCGCCGCGCGAGAGCATCATCCGCGCAAACTCGGCCTCCTCGAGATCATAATCCATGACCCCGGAGCCGGCATCTATTGCACCGGCTGATATTATGGCGTGGGCGACAGAGAATTTGGAGATGAACTCAATGGCTGAAACCCCGAAGGCGGCACCGGAATCGCTCCGCAGTTCGCCTCCTGCCATGTAAACCTTGTTGCCGTTGACCGTGGCCAGCGTCCGGGCGATATCGGATGAATTGGTGACCACTGTGAGCCTGCGATGCCCGAGCAGCTCGCGCGCCGCAAGTGGCCGGGTTTTATGCCGCCATCAGGCCGGTTTTTACTCCGCCGTTGACACCGCCGACCAGCAGGCGAGAGCCGCATCTTTGCAGATCGTCATTATCGGGGTCATGCTCTGTATCATTCTGCTGTGGCGGCCCCAGGGCATCCTGCCCGAAACCCGCTCCGTCTCGCGTCACCTTGGACGCCGCAACGAGGACAAATGACCATGCAACCCGATCGCAAAGACCTCGCTCCCGGGCTGACAATCAGCCGGATTCTGACCGGCCTGTGGCAGGTTGCCGATCAGCATCGCGACGGCAATACGACCTTTCTGGTCGGCAATCTGATCGGGGATTTCCGCGTCGAGATCGAAGCCGAAGCGGTTGTCAGGCCTGGAGTCTCAAAACCCTAACTCACGGATCAACCGGAGCAAGCGGAGAACCGCGCTCCAAGCCCGCCGATGGTGGCGACATCGGCGTTGGCAAACGCAACCCGCAGGTAGCGCTCAAGCCCGGCTCCGAAAAACGAGCCGGGGATAGTGATCACCCCGGTCTCCTGAGCCAGTCGGCGGGCAACCTCATAGGCGCTGAGATCGTCGAAGGGATGGCGAACAAAGGCAAAATATGCGCCCAACGCCTCAATCTCCCAACCAGGCGCACCGAGCATGGCCTTTGTCAGCGCCGCGCTGCGGGCGGTGATCTCCACCGTGTTGTGACGACGCCAAGTACCAAGCTCGGGGATCGCCCTGGTCAACGCCTGTTGCGGCGGCCGAGGTGCGCAGATCTGAAGGTTGTCCATCACCTTGGCAATCTGGGCTACCATTTCCGGCCCCGCGGTCACCGCACCAACCCGATGGCCTGGAATGCAGAAAGACTTCGAGAAACTGTAAAGACCGACCAGGGTATCCTGCCAGTCAGGCTGCGCAAAAAGCCCATGCGGCGGACCCGAATCAAATGGCAGAAAGTCACGGTAGGTTTCGTCCACAAACAGCCAGATCTCATGGGTCCGGCAAAGGTCGAACAGCTCCTGCAACAAACCCGCCGGATAGGTGGCACCGGTGGGATTGTTGGGCGTGACCACCGCCAGCGCGCGAACGCCATCGCTGATCATCGCCTGCACATCAGCGGGTCTGGGCAGAAAGCCGTTCTCCGCCTCGCAATCGACATAGTCGACCGTGACGCCCGACATCGAAAGTGTTGTCTCATGGTTGAAATAGCATGGTCTGGTCAACATCACCCGGTCGCCAGGGCCGGCAACCGTCATCATCGCTGCCATGAAGGCCTGGTTGCAGCCTGAGGTCACATGGATATGCGCGGGTCTGATCTCGGCCTCATAGAGGTCACTGATCCAACCAGCATAGGCCGAGCGCAATTCCGGCTCGCCTTCGATGTCCCCGTAGCCAGCCATCGCCACAGAACTCGCGGCCTCACCAAGCCATCGCAGCATATCAGGATGCGGCGGATACCCGGGCACAGCCTGAGACAGATCGATCAAGGGGCCTAAATGGCCGGGATAGTCCTGCTTCCAGGCCTGAACTTCGGGGATCGGTGGCGCCGTAAGGTTTGCGACCAAAGGACTTATGCGAGGACTGGGCATGACGGAACTTTCGAATGATTGTCCGAACGGCCTGCACCGCTCAGGAAGACTTCGATCTGAACCTGTCATGCCCTCCCCCTGCAAACAATATCAACTGCTTTCGCCATACTGCTTTGCAACATTTTTCCTTCGTGCCCCGCAGGGCACCGAAACAGCTGGCAAAGGTGGCCGCATGATCTGGAACAAAACCAAGCTTGATGCGTTGAAAGACAAATACGGGCAGAGTCAGGGCGGAGAGATCGCCAGTGGTGACGTGGTCAGAGCGCCCCGCAACATGACGCCACAACCACCGCCCATGCAGGCGCTCAGGTGCTGTTCGAGATCCTCAGCCTGATGCTCTTCAGTCCGGCGATTACCAACGCCAGAACTTGAAACGACAGGACCAGAGCTGGCGGTAGGCGATTACCTTGTAATATCTCGCAGTCGGTTGGTCAGGCTGCGGTCAGCAACGCCTGCAAGGCCAGAAGCTCCGGCTGGCGAAGCTCGTGTCCGCCATCATGCACCTCGGTGACAACCTTTGCACCCTGAGCCGCAAGCCAGTCGATCAGCGTCTGGCTGAGCGGCCATGGGCAGATCGGGTCCCGCCGACCGGCTGTCACCAGCACATGCCGGCCTTCAAGCCCGGGAACAGGTGACTGTTCCCACGGTATCAAGGGGTGCAACAGCCCGATCCGGTCAAACAGTTCCGGATGCGCCATGGCCACAGACGCGAGAATGTTGGCGCCATTCGAATAACCGAAGCCGTATATCGCGGCGTCCGGGTGCAGAGCCTTGTGAGCTGCTACGTACCCGGCCATCGCCTCGGTTCTTTGCGCAAGGTCGTCCATGTCGTAGACGCCCTCCCCTGTCCGGCGGAAGAAGCGGGCGGCTCCCATCTCGGACACATCACCCCGCGGCGACACAATTCCCGCTTCAGGCAGGATCTGCTGTGCCAGGTCAAAGAACTGCGTTTCATCTCCACCGGTGCCATGAAAGGCGAACATCAACGGTGCGCCAGGAGCGGGTGCCTTGGTCAAGGCATGATAGCTATCGATCGACATCCTGCTCTCCTCAGCCTGCGATCGGAGGCAGCAGTGCCTCGATCTGGGCGCGGTGCGGTTCATAACGCGTGGGCAGCTTCAGCGCCTCACCGAGATGGGCGGTGTCTTCGTCGCGATCAAAACCCGGTTCATTGGTCGCCACCTCGAACAGCACGCCACCCGGGGCGCGGAAATAGATCGCCCAGAAATAATCCCGGTCGATCACGGGGGTGACCTGATAGCCGGTTTCCATCAAGGCGCGGCGAACCTCGAGCTGTGCAGCACGATCTTCAACTGCAAAGGCAATGTGGTGTACCGAACCTGCGCCCTGACCGGCAGCCTGCGCGCCTGGCAGTTCTTCCAGATCGATCGTGTCGGCAGCGTTGCCGCCAGCCACCCGGTAACGGGTAACCACACCGGATGTCTCTTCCTTCTGGTACCCCATGTAAGACAGCAACTCTCCAGTCGCCGCCGCATCGCGCAGCAGAAACCGGGCACCGTGAAATCCCAAGATCCCTGCATCATCGGGCACATCTGATCCCGTCCAGGCTGTCCGGCCCTGCGCTTCACTTTCCACCAGGGCAAACCCGTCGCCATCCGGTCCATCGAATGTCAGCCGGGCTTCTCCCAGGAAGGAATCCTCGGCAAGTCCGCTAACCCCTTTGCCGGACAGCCGGCCCTTCCAGAATTCGAGCGCACCTTTGGGCACTGCAAATTCGGTTACACCGACTTCGCCCGCGCCGCGCTGGCCGCGCGGCATCTCGCCAAAGGGAAAATAGGTCATCACCGAGCCGGGCGTGCCGACTTCGTCGCCATAGTACAAATGGTAGACATCCGGCGCATCGAAATTCACCGTCTTCTTAACCCGGCGCAAGCCGAGTGTGTGGGTGAAGAATGCGTTGTTTTCATTCGCATCTGCCGCCATTGATGTGACGTGGTGCAGACCCTTGATCTGTTTGATCATAATGGCGCTCCGTAGGTTTGGAATTGCTGCTGCCAACAAGATAGGGAAAACAAGCGGTCCCAAGAATAGAAACCCGCTTGCATTTACTGTTGTCGTTATTGCAATAATGGGCAGTGCAGGACATCAAACCCATTCGCGTTTTCCTAAAGGTCGCAGAGCTTAAAAGCTTTGCAGCGGCTGCGCGCAACCTGAACATGACTCCGGCATCGGTGACGCGGATTGTTGCCAGACTTGAGAATGATCTGGACACCCAGCTTTTGAAGCGCACAACCCGCCAGGTCGCACTGACCAGTGCCGGAGCACGGGTTGCTGCTCGGTTTGCACCGATTGTGGAACAGTTCGATCAGATCGCCGGAGAGGTCGCCCGCGCCGCACGGCCGGATCACGGGCGGCTCGCGATCAATGCTCCGATGTCACTGGGTCTGCGCTTGCTGCCCGACCTGATAGACAGCTTCCGGCTCGCCTACCCTAACGTCACCCTGAATGTGCAGCTGACCGACACGCTCGTCGACATCGTGGAAGAAAATTGTGACCTGGCAATCCGCATATCGGGTCCGCCCACTGACAAATCGACAATCTGGCGGAAGATCTGTGAGGTACCGCGCCACGCGATCGCCGCGCCAGGCCTGTTCGATCGGATCGACCGGCCGCAGACCCCTGACGACCTCAAACGAGAGTTTTGCATGTCCTATTCCGCCAACGGCGGATCGGAGATCTGGAGATTCCGCAAGGCGCAGATCACGCGGAACATTCCGGCTGGAACAGAGCTGGTCTCAAACAGCGGCGATTTTCTCTATTCCCTGGTCAAATCCGGCGACGGGATAGCCGTGCTGCCGGATTTCATCTTTAAGGATGCACTTGCCCGCGAGGAAGTGGAACAGCTGCTTGATGACTGGGAAATCCAGCCTCTTTGGCTCACCCTGTTCTATCCGCCCTATGAAACCCTGCCGCCACTCGTCGCCAGTTTTTCAGACTTCTTCGAGGCCTATTTGCGCGACGTGGGTGAGCTGGAATTCTAAGACACCAGCTTCAACCGGATACCGGGACAACCCAACCAAGCCAGCCTGGGAGCGGTGATCATCTGCTGGATCAGAGACCTGATTGCTGTCACGGGCGGCCTAGAGCCGCCCGTGGATTTTAGGATCCGGAGGTTCAGCTTGCCTCGGAGAGGCAGGTCTTGATGGAATCAGCCATGTTTTCGATCACCTCGAAATAGAGGTCCGGCCCATCCGCGAGCTCCGCGCCCAGCGGATCGATGATGCCGGATTTTGCCGCAGTGCCCTCGATCACGGTCGAAACCAGTTTCGGCTCGAACTGCGGCTCGGCGAAAACGCAGGCCGCACCCAGTTCCTGCACCTTGGCACGGATCTCGGTGACGCGTTCCGCGCCGGGCATCACCTCGGGCGACACCGTGATCGAACCTGCGGCGGTAACGCCGAAGCGATTCTCGAAATAGTGATAGGCATCGTGAAACACGATGAAGCCCTTGCCCTTGACCGGCTCCAGCTTGGCCGAGACCTCGGTGATCAGCGTATCAAGCCTGGCTGAGACAGCTTCGGCATTGGCCTCATATTTCGCCGCATTCGCCGGATCTGCGCTGGCAAGTGCCTCCTCGATTTCATGCACCATTGCCTTGGCGTTGATCGGATCGAGCCAGATATGCGCATCATATTCGCCATGGGCATGTTCGTCGTGATCGTCCTCATGCGCTGCGGTTTCATGATCATGATCGTGGTCGTGATCATGGCCGTGAGCCTCTGCCTTCTCCTCATGGTCATGTTCGTGCCCGGCTTCCGCATGATCCTCATGACCATCCTCGTCGCCGTGATCATGTCTCTCAAATGCGCCGCCCTCGCGAAAGCCGAGCTTTACCAGATCATGCCCATTGATCAGTTCGATGGACTTCGCGTTCGCCGCGATTGTCTCCAAAGGCTTTTCAAGGAAGGCCTCCAATTCGTGACCTATCCAGAACACCACATCAGCAGACTCGAGCATCTGCGCTTGCGATGGCTTGAGTGCGTAATTGTGCGGCGAACCGGCACCGTCCACAATCAGCCCAGGCTCACCAACACCTTCCATGACCGCAGCAACCAGCGAGTGGACAGGCTTGATCGACGCGACCACATTGACCTCAGCATGAGCCGAGATTACCGATGCGGCAAGCAGCGTTGAGGCGAGAAGAATGGCTCGGGCTTTGCACATGGGAATCCCTTTTGATTTGCGTATGGCATGTTTGTTGTTCACAGCAACGTCACGTTATCTCATAACATGATTGCGTAACTGTATAACGTGTGCGATATGGTGTGACAAGCCCCTGCTTCGAGACTCCTGACAAAGATACGTTCAAAGCCATGTTGAAAAAACCTGACGCGCTCGCAACGCTCGACAATGCGGGTATTCACCGTTCCGGCCGATGGCTGGTGCGCGGTGTGAGCTTTTCAGTCGACAAGGGCGAAATCGTGACCCTGATCGGCCCCAACGGGTCGGGCAAATCCACAAGCGCAAAAATGGCACTCGGAATCCTCAAACCCGATGAGGGCGAAGTCAGCCGCCGTCCGGATCTGAAAGTGTCCTATGTGCCGCAGAAATTGACAGTCGACTGGACTCTGCCACTGACTGTGCGCCGCTTCATGAGTCTCACCGGTGAGGTCAGCGCTTCCGAAGCGGACGATGCAATGGCTGCCACAGGCGTCAGTCACCTTGAACAAGCGGAAGTGCGCACGCTTTCAGGCGGTGAGTTCCAGCGGGTGATGCTGGCGCGCGCCATGGCACGCAAACCTGATCTGCTGGTGCTCGACGAACCTGTACAGGGCGTCGACTTCACTGGTGAGATCTCTCTTTACAATCTGATCCAAAAGATACGTGACGATCTCCGTTGCGGAATTCTTCTCATCTCTCATGATCTGCACGTGGTCATGGCAGCCACTGACCGTGTGATCTGCCTCAACGGCCACGTCTGCTGCTCCGGCACACCGACCGTGGTCGCTTCGAGCGCGGAATACAAGGCCCTGTTCGGCGCCCGCGCCGCCTCGACGCTGGCGGTCTATGAGCATCACCATGACCACACCCATCTGCCCGATGGACGCGTGCGCCACGGCGACGGAAGCATCACCGATCATTGCCATCCCGAAGACGGACATCATCACCATCATTCAGATCCGGCCGATGATCACGCCAATCCCGGCGGCGGAGGAAATCGCAATGCTTGACGACTTCTTCACCCGCGCGGTTCTGGCCGGTATTGGCGTGGCGCTGGTCGCTGGACCACTCGGCTGTTTCATTGTCTGGCGCCGCCTTGCGTATTTCGGCGATACACTGTCGCATGCGGCTCTGCTCGGTGTGGCGCTGGCCTTCCTTTTTGAAATCAACATCACACTGGCCGTGTTTGCAGTATCGGCCTGTGTGTCGATCGCACTGCTGCTGCTTCAGAAGCGCGCCACACTTTCATCCGACGCACTGCTCGGTCTGCTGGCCCATTCCGCGTTGGCGCTTGGCCTTGTTGTGCTCGCCTTCATGACCTGGGTGCGAATGGACCTCATGGGCTTCCTGTTCGGCGATATTCTTGCCGTCTCCAGAATCGACGTGGGCATCATCTGGCTCGGCGGCGCGATCGTGCTGGTCATTCTCGCCTTGATTTGGCGGCCATTCTTTGCCGCCACCGTCAACCGCGAGCTGGCGGAGGCGGAGAACATGAACCCGGATCGCGCCAACATCATTTTCATGCTTCTGATGGCGGCAGTCATCGCCATCTCCATGAAAATCGTCGGCGTGCTTCTGATCACCGCCATGCTGATCATCCCCGCTGCCGCCGCACGCCGGTTTGCCTCAGGCCCAGAACAGATGGCCATACTCGCTGCAGTGATCGGGGCCGCATCGGTTGTCGGCGGCCTGTTCGGTTCGCTGGAATGGGACACCCCCGCAGGCCCAAGCATCGTCGTGGCGGCGCTGGGCCTGTTTGTCCTCTCGATTCTGCCCTGGCCTGCAATCCACTTGCGTCGCCGGCTTGACCTCGACAAGGGCCCCCAGCCTCAGAAAGGAGCCGGCCATGAATGATCATTTGCACGCACCCGTGGACCTGACCAAGAACCAGTCACTGGTCATGGGGGCTTTGACGAATTCCGACGGCCCGCTGAGCGCCTACACCATTCTCGACCAGCTGCGCGATCACGGCTTCCGCGCCCCGCTCCAGGTCTACCGGGCGCTCGACAAGCTGGTGGAGTTCGGGCTTGTCCATCGTCTCGAAAGCCTCAATGCCTTTGTCGCCTGCCGCCATCCCGACTGCGACGGCCACGAAACTCTTGCCTTCATGATTTGCGAGACCTGCAGTCAGGTCACTGAACTGTCAGACATGGTGCTGGCAAATCATCTCAAGGGCCTTGCCGAAAAGCGGGGCTTCGCATTGAAGAAAACCACAATCGAACTGCGTGGTGTATGCGCGATGTGCAAGGCAGCCTGAAACCCGCGATGTAACGTACGGTTTTCCATTTTCACTACACGCAGGACCAGACAGGTAAAGCAGCGGCCCGGGACCAAACCAAGACCGTCGTTGGCTCCACTCAAGACTCTGATGAAAGCCAGGCGGGAAGCCCTTTGTCTGCATACCCGCTCACGGCGGCTTTCGCGCAGTCTTCCAGACTCCCGAACCGCACTCCCCGCCCTGTCAGGCCTTTGCCGTAATGGGCATATTTTCCGGAGTTTGTCATCAAGACCGATGCAGTCATCGGGAAAACCGGCTCTGTCATTGAACACCAGCAAACATCCGGGATCACCTGAACGCCAACCCGCTGCAATCGGTCCAGAATGCCCTCCTCTGTCATATCAGCAAGAACCTTTCGGCCAACAGTGACAATCGTCTTGATCATGGTGGGACAGCTTTGGCCGCTCAGCAAATCAGCGAATTTACGCATTTCAGCCAGGGACGCATGCGGGCTGCCGATTGCCACCAGGTCAACCTGATCATCGGCCGCATTGAACCCCTGCCAGAGTTCTCTCAGATCCCCCATAGTGATGTCGAGCCGCTTCGCGCCGGGAGACAGAGGCACATCGCCTTCTGGCGTGTGTCCTCTCACATGCAACATCGGCGCTGCTGACATTGTGGCAAACGCGGCGCAGAGCGCCTTGAGATCGTCTGGCGTTGGAGACAATTTCTCAAGACCCGTGAGCACCGGGATGCCAGAGGGAGATTTGCTCCCCGCCAGCCATCCCAACATGGGCCACAGGGAATCATCGGCACGCTCAGGCAGGATCACGCGCAACTCGCAAACCGGCACCCGGTTCTCGGTCAGATAGACACCGGTCTTGGGCGCGCGTCCCGTGATCGCGATGAACAGATCAAGATAATCCGGATGTTTCTGCGTGCGTGCGCCGAGTACGGAGTTTGCGTACACAACAGCGTTCGATTCCGACCATCCGATGGCTTCATCCTCACCGGGCGCATCATCAAGCAGATAGGGCGCGCACGTGAATGTCGGACGTGCGCCCATGTGCACGTAAGCATCCGCAAGCCGGCTGGCTCTGTTGCCGAAATCCGGCATGACACCTTGGGAGTGCCAGTTTTCCCTGTCCACGGAAATTGCGTTGATGGTGGTCGGGATCAGGGTCTTTGCGCCCATCTGGTCCATCTTCTCGGCAAAATCGAGATTGGCGTCATGGGCCAGAATGCATCCATCTATGTGGGCGCGCGACACATCGATCAACTCATGCGCACCTTGCACCGCCGTCATCAGGCAGATGACTTCCATCGCGATCTGCCGGGCTTGGCCATCGTGGCCTGCGAGCAACGTCCGGTCTGATTCACTCAGACGGAGATGTTGTGTGTCCGGTTGCAACAGCAGCACGGATTGGCCAGAAAAATGCAGCGTATTGCCCTTTATCTCGGCCTCACCCGCATAGGAAAGTTCGTCATAAAGAACGGATGGGAGACGCAGAACCGCAATTGGGCGATCGAAGAGCCGCGTCGAAATGATCGCGCCGAGGGTCAGAATATCCTCGCTTTCACGAAAAACGAGTGCAGCCGGCGATTGTCCATTGCGCGCCAGCTGCAGCAACACACCGCTTCCGCTGCAAGACCCTCTGGAAGTTGGCATCAGCACGAAACGGCCTGCGAGGTTGGCCCCGTGGTTCGGGTGGTGCGCATCGATGATCATTCCGGTATCGGGGTCGACGCCGCCCCAAAAACTCAAGCCTTCCTGGCAAACCAGCACCTCGCCTCGGCTGTCATTTGCTACAAGGAGAGTGGCGCCCAACGCAGCGTTCATGCCGACAATTGCCCCGCATCAGTCATGGAGTTGCCAGTGACTGCTGCATATTCGGGTGTCAAATCGTTGCCGCTTCTTAATTTCCAGTGAACCAAACGGTGTATAGCACCCATCAGAAGCCCTCCGGAATGACGTAACAGCCCATCGCATCTACCCACAAAAACACTTCGAACAACACCCCAGCGTCGGAAAAAGCGCTAACAGCTCCGGCAACACTCACACACGCGCGCGCTCGAAATCAGCCCAGGCTTCCTCGAATTTCGCAAAATCAAACCCGGTTTCACGCGCGGGGTCCAGTATGAGTGATTCGCTGGCCTGCATTTTTGCTATCGCGCCCGAGAGGACGGGAAGAACATCTTCAGGCACCACAACAGCCCCGTGCCGGTCCGCATGGATGAAGTCCCCTGGGCGGATCTCGAGCCCGAACACCTCAACCGGCTGGTCATAATCCACCACATGCACAAAGCCATGGCTGGGTCCGACCGAACCCGCCAACACCTGAAACCCTGGCGCCAGATCGCCAAGATCGCGCATCACGCCATTGGTCAGCACTCCGGCAATACCGAGCCCCTTGTGCACCGTTGTGTTGATTTCACCCCAGAAGGCACCAATACAATCGGGCCAGTCCAGATCCTCGATGACAGTGATCGCCGGTGACAGTGCTTCGGCCATGTATTTGTAATAGGCCATCCGCCGGGCACGGATCACCTCAGCGGCTTCACTTGGCGGCGCTGCGGCGCGAATCCGCGCGGTTCTGGCGCGGCCGCAAATCGCTGGCAGCTGCGGGTCCGCGCTCAGCACGGTCTGGCGGGTGAAACGGTCAAAGCCCCTTTTGCCCTGCGCCACTTCAATGGCGTTGCAGACCGTTGGCGTATCAACGCGCTTGAGCAGATCAATCAGGTTCTGGTCCATTGTGTTTCCTTTTCAGGCACGAAAGCCGGCTTCTGGCAGGGGTCGATCAGGCAGATGGCGAAACAGCTGCACCCAGCCAACTGCTCAGCGCGTCATTGACCGCATGAGGGTTTTCAAGCGTCGAGATGTGGCCAGCATCGCGAATCAGTCTGAGCTCTGCCCTGCGCATCAGCCCGGCCATTTCCCGGTGCCGCTCAGGCGGGCACAGCATGTCTTCTTCGCCACACAGGATCAGTGTAGGCCCGGTATAGGCCTTCAACGCAGCAGTCTGGTCGCCACGATCGCGCAGCGCCAGCGACTGTTGCACGAACACTTCGGGCCCGAGATCCATCGCCATGTCCACCAGAAGATCCAAAAGCGCCTGATCAGACCGGTTCCTCGCTGCAAGATAGACGGGTTTCATCTCATCAACCACGACCCTGCGCATGTCCCCCTTGCCGACGGCATCGATTTGCCGGTTGCGGATCTTGTCTCGGCCTTCGGCGTCCGCCAGATGGTTGGTATCGAGCAAAGCAAGCCGGAGGATCCGCTCCGGAGCCTTCCCGGCCATCGCCATGGCGACAATGCCACCCATCGAGAGCCCGGCAAGATCGAACCGTTCCGGGGCCCGCTCAAGCACATGATCCGCCAGCGCCTCTATGCTGTCGGCACTGTCGATCATGACAATCTCCACATCATGGGTCCGGCTCAATGCCTCAGCCTGGGGCGTGAAGAGCCGCGCGTCGCACAGCATACCCGGCAACAGAATGAGTTTTTCCCGCGCAGCCACGCTCGTTATCCGCGGGCCGCGGCCAGATCAGCACCCTCGCGCAAGGCCTTGAGCTTTGCATAGGCGATCTCGGGATCGACCGCGCCATATCCGGCAAAGGTGCCGAAGCCGCAATCCGAGCCGGCAATCACCCGGTCAGCACCCACCAGCGGCACAAACCGCTCAAGCCTTTGGGCCACCAGTTCCGGATGCTCGACAAAATTGGTGGTGGTGTCGACCACGCCGGGCACCAGCACCTTTTCATCGGGAATCTCGGCCTTGCGGTCGCGGAACACCGTCCATTCATGACCGTGGCGCGGATTGGAGGTCTCAAACAGAACATAGCGTGACTTGGTCTTCATCAGGACAGGAAACACCTTGGCCATATCGATGTCGCAGACATGCGGACCTTCGTAGTTTCCCCAGCAGATGTGCACCCGTACCCTGTCTTGCGGCACATTTTCGAGCGCATGATTGAGCGCCTCCACATGGCTCTTGGCAATCTTGACAAATTCCGCGTCGCTCAGATCGTTGAAAAGCATGTGCCGCGACAGCGCCAGATCAGGACAGTCGAGCTGCAGATCGAGCCCGGCGGCGACAATGGTTTCATACTCCTCACGCATGGCGTCAGCCAGAGCTGCAAGATAGGCCTCGCGCGTCGGGTAATGGTCGTTCTGCAGGAACAGGGAAATCACCCCAGGTGACGCAGCATTCATGAACCCGCGATCGGCACCGTGCTTCGTCATGGCCGCCTTCAGATTGGCGATGTCCTTGCCAAGCTCTTGCTGGCCCTTCGATGCCACATCACCGGTGCACATCGGTCTTGCATAGGTCGGCGTTCCGCCAGAATCCGCCAGGCGCTTGAGAAATGAGGGAAACAGCTTGAGATCCGCCGGTGCGTTGCGGGGACTGTTGCCGGAAAAGCCAGTGTAGCGGTCCTTTACATAAGTCGCGTAGGAGATCTTCGAGGTTTCGCCATCGGAGACGATATCGACCCCGGCGGCAACCTGTTTCGCCACAGTCTCGTCCACCGCCTCACGCATGGCCGCGTCAAAATCCGCCTGATCGTAACTCTCCCCGCGCTCGCGCGCGAAAATGAAATCGACCACCTTCTGAGTGCGTGGCAACGAGCCGACATGAGTAACGTTGATTTTGGTCATGCACCTCTCCTCACTTTGGGACCCAGGTCAAGCCCGCCGGATCACCCGTGGAAACGACATGATAAAGCGCTGCTTCGCCCGTCATCGACGGCAGCGCGCGGTGGGCGATGGTCTCCGGCACACTCATCGTGTCGCCAGGGGCCAAAACTGCCGAACCACCCTCCCAATCGACACGCCAGTGCCCCTTGACCGGCATCAATACAGAAGGCCGGTCGTGGCTGTGCATTGTCTCACTGGCTGATCCGCGGGTGATCAGATCAACCTCGAAACCCGGTTTGTCGCGCAGCTTCCCGGTTTCGCCAATCACTTTGGCGGGCTCGCGGTCTGCCAGCGCCACAAGATCCCAGTAGCGGGCGACAAAATTGGGGACCACATCCGCCGTCGCGGGTTCCGGAAACTGCTTCAGTTCGTCTTCGCTCAGGATTGGCATTGGATCGATGCCGTCAGGAAGTGCCTGGCCCTTCTTGCTGTCATAAAGCTTGCCATTGGCACCAAGCACCAGGCCATGATCCTTGGCGTCCTCGATGACCTGTGGTGCCCAGATCACACCGCCACCGGCGTCGTCACCGCCGAGGATCGCCATGATCATCCCGTAATCGGTGCCGATGTTCTCAAAGCCGCGGAAGATGCCGGTTGGAATGTTGAAGATATCGCCTTCCTCGAGCACCACCTCCCCGGCGGTACCCCAGCGGCCCCAGAAGAAACGCCAGCGGCCCGAAAACACGAAGAACACCTCCGCGGTGCGGTGCGAATGCAGCGAATTGCGGCATTTCGGCGGTTGTCCCGCCGCGCCGATGTTAAAGCCATGCGGAATGCCGATATGGACATGCTGATCGGGGCTTTCCGAAACCCCGCCACCGATGATGGTGAAGTTCTCCTTCTGATCCGATCCGGGCGTATGCGCATCGATGAAAGCGGTCTTGCAGGGCTTGAGCTCTCCATACCGGACGATCCGTTTGTCCATCTCTTGTGGTGTCATTGATCAAACTCCGGCCTGCATGAGGATCTGCTTCCAGATCGCGATTTCATCGTAGAGCGTGTATTCACGCCGCAAGCCCCAGGGGCCGAATTCGGCATGGCTCATGCCCATCACATGCACCTTTGCCCCTGTCGGCTCGCCAAACGCGCCCCAACCCTCATGCAGGCCATCAAGCGACCAGCGGATCGCTGCGCGCGGGCTGAGCATGTCGGCATCCATGCCGATACGGTGATGGATCGCAAATGTTGCGTTTGGAAATGATGAGCGCAGTCCGACCCAGAATTCCGTCACCTCGCGATGACTGACAGCCGTCACCGCGCCCGGGTATTCACCAATGACCGCACGGTCATACTCCGCAAGGATCAGATTGAAATCCTTGTCCATCAGGCGGTTAAGTATGCCTTCGTATTTCAGCCCCCAGCCATTGTCATTGCCGGTTCCGTGGTACCCGCCATCGACATCGATCTCTGGTGTAAACGGCCTCGCACAGTTATCTGCCCCGCCCTCGCGGGCGATCAGGCCGGCCGCATAGTCGCGCGGCTCCATGCCCAGCTGCCGGACGATGCCGCCGTAATCGCGTACCAGCCATTCGTCATAGATGGTGTCGTTCTTTGCCGCGCAGTCAGCGATCACCCTGACCTTCCAGCGCTTGCCCGTCGCTTTGCCGAATGCACCGTCTCGTGTGTGGGCGGCCGTGGTCAGGAGCCGGTGGGACGAAAGGAACCCGGTGGTTTCATCACCCGACCAGATCACGTCTTCGCCCAGCAGTTCGCGGTCCGGAAACTCATTGATCGTCGCCATCGTCGCGGCGATCACCGACTGGTTGCCGGTCTGGATGCCCATCGGCGAACGCACCGGAATGTCCTTGGAATAATACCGGTTCAGCGTCTCGACACCGCGATCCTCCCAGATCTCCTTGGTGATGCCGATTATGTAATCAGGGAAATCCTTCCAACGCTGTGAAAAGCCTGGAACACTCATCGTCTCTCCTATCCGGCGGTCCAGCCGCCATCCACCAGCAATGAAGCGCCGGTCACCAGCGCCGAAGCGTCGGACGCCAGAAACAGCACCGCACCCATGATATCTTCAATCTCGCCCACCCGGCCGAGCTTGATCTTGTCCCTGATCCAGGCCACGCGCGCCGGATCGTTGAATGTCGGCTCGGTCAATGGTGTGCGGATGAAGGTCGGGCAAATCGTATTGACCCGGACCCCCTCTCCGCCCCATTCGATCGCCATCGATTTGGTCATGCCCTCGACCGCGTGTTTTGATGCGGAATAGACCGCCCGGTCGATTCCGCCGACATGCGCCATCTGTGACGAAATGGTGATGATCGAACCACCCCTCCCGCCGGCAATCATCTTTGATGCAGAGGCCTGGGCAGCGAAATGCGCAGCCTTCCAGTTGACCATGGAGACCGCGTCAAAGTCTTCCGGCGAGGTCTCAAGCGCCGGAGCGTGGCGGGCAGTGCCGGCCGAGTTGACCATGACATCAAGCCGGTCGAGAGCTGAAATCGCCGTCTTCACCGCGTCGATATCGGCGATGTCGAGCACCAGAGCTTCAGCATCAAAACCCGCCTCGTGGATAGCGGCAGCTGCCTCCTCGAGGCGTTCCGCGCCCCTTGCCGCACAGATCACATGTGCGCCGGCTTCAGCCAACGCCATCGCGGCTCCCAGCCCTATGCCGGACGAGGCACCAAACACCAGTGCCGTCCGTCCATCGAGGCGGAAAGATGGGGTGCGCGGGAGTTGCATTATTCGGCTGCCTCATTGACCGGCAACGCCGGCGCCCCGTAAGCAACATTGCGTCCGCCATAGCGGCGGACCCGCACATTTGCCTGCTCCGCATGGCCAACAAAGCCCTCGAGAATACACAGACGCGAGCAGTACTCGCCGATCTCGGCCGCCGCCTCGTCGGTCGTGATCTTCTGGTAGGAATGGGTCTTGAGGAACTTGCCGACCCAGAGCCCGCCGGTGTAGCGGCCGGCTTTCTTTGTGGGCAGCGTATGGTTGGTGCCGATCACCTTGTCGCCATTGGCGACATTGGTGCGGGACCCAAGAAACAGCGCGCCATAGGAATGCATGTTCTCAAGATACCAGTCATCCCGGTCGGTCATCACCTGCACATGCTCTGACGCGATATCATTGGCAACATCGAGCATCTCTTCATGGCTGTCACAGACGATGATCTCGCCATAGTCTTCCCAGCTTTTTGATGCGGTCTCGGCCGTGGGCAGGATCTTCAGGAGCCGCGCAATCTCGGCAATCGTCCCTTGTGCCAGTCTTTCCGAATTGGTGACCAGCACCGCCGGTGAATTGTAGCCGTGCTCGGCCTGACCGAGCAGGTCGGTTGCGCAGATTTCGGCATCCACGGTTTCATCCGCAATCACCATGGTCTCCGTCGGACCTGCAAAAAGGTCGATCCCGACCCTGCCAAAGAGCTGGCGCTTGGCCTCCGCCACATAGGCGTTGCCAGGCCCGACAAGCATATCAACCGGCTTGATTGTCTCGGTGCCCAGCGCCATCGCCGCCACCGCCTGAATACCACCTAGGCAATAGACTTCATGCGCTCCGCCCAGATGCATCGCTGCGATGACCGCGGGATTGGGCTCGCCCTTGAATGGCGGCGTTGCGGCAATGATCCGCGGCACACCGGCAACCGATGCCGTGAGCACCGACATATGCGCCGAAGCCACCATGGGAAACTTGCCCCCGGGCACATAGCAACCCGCTGACTGCACCGGGATATTCTTGTGGCCGAGAACCACACCGGGCATGGTTTCGATCTCGATGTCGAGCATCGAGGCGCGCTGGGCTTCGGCAAATCTACGCACCTGCGCCTGCGCAAACCTGATGTCTTCCATCTCGCGGGCCGTAACCCGGTTCACAAGCGCTTCAATCTCCGAGGCGCTCAGCCGGAACGAAGCAGGCGCATAGGAATCGAACGTCTTGGACAGCTCACGCACGGCCGCGTCACCACGCGTTCCAATATCGTTCAGGATGGTTTCAACGGTGGCCCGGACCCTCGCATCATCATCGTTGCGATCCGAAGCAGTCCTGGCGGTTTTGAGATGCCGGATGGTCATGGTGATCCTCAGTTTACAGAAGGTGACGGGGGCGTCTTCTCATTGCTGTCAAAGGCCTCCCAGCCTTCCCCGGCGAAAACGTCCTTGCCCAGTTGCGCCAGCACCAGCGCGAAATCGACCGAAACCCAATTGTCGGCAATCTTGCCGTCGCGGATCAGCCAGAAATCGATATACGGGATTTTTATGCGCTTGCCGGTCGCCTCTATCCCCATGAAAACACCCGAATGCGTCGCGTCGATATGACCGAAACAGGACACCCATTCGCCGTCCGCCATGAAGCGTTCGGTCCGGTAATCCCGTTCGCTAAAGGCAGCCCGGAACGGCAGCTGCCAGGCCCGGCGAAAGGCGTCGACGCCATGTTTGGTGCCGCAGCCGTAATTGCCGATCCAGCGGAAATCATCATGGAAGTGCGCCCGCATGTCGTTTGATCCGGACGCCAACGCATCTTCCATGCGTCGCACCACCGCGAGGCTTTCAGCACTCTTGCGCGCGTGCTCGACCGCATCAAAACCGGCGTCTTCAAAGCCGCTCGTCGTCTTGTTCATTCCTGGATCTCCCGATGGCACCAGTTATCAGCTTCAGTTGTCTTGGGTCCGGCCTCCGTGCCGTCCGCCGACAGCAAGTCCGAGGCCTTGATCCCAAGCGTTTTCCTCCCGGACTAGCCGTCCAGCCGTCCGCCGGTTTCTGCGTCAAACAGGTGACAGATCCCAGCCGGCACGGAGATCGAAACAGGCTCGCCGATCTCGGCCTTGTAGTCCTTGTCCGTTTTGACGGCGGCGATGCTTTGACCGGCCTTGACCGCAACCATAGACGCATCGCCCAGCAGTTCGAACGTGTAGATCGGCGCGGTGATTTCACCTGCGGCATCCCCATGAGAAAGGCTCGCATCCTCCGCGCGATAGCCCAGCGTAACCTTGCCATTCACCTGCTTTGACAAGCCCGGCACCCGGATGTTATGCGCGGCAAACACCCCGTCGGCGATTTCACCGTCGATCAGGTTCATGGCCGGCGTTCCCATGAAGCCCGCGACAAATACATTGTTGGGGCGGCTGTAGATTTCCTTGGGCGTGCCGACCTGCTGGACAACGCCCTTGTTCATGACCACGACCCGGTCTGCGAGCGTCATCGCCTCGATCTGGTCGTGGGTGACATAAATGGTTGTTGTCTTGAGCTCATGTTGCAGGTTCTTGATCTGCGCACGCGTCGAAACCCGGAGCTTGGCGTCGAGATTGGACAGTGGCTCATCCATCAGGAACACGGTGGGCTCGCGCACGATAGCGCGCGCCAACGCCACCCGCTGACGCTGCCCGCCGGAGAGCGCAGCAGGCCGGCGGTCGACGAAATCCTCGAGCTCCACCATGGCGACGGCCCGCGCCACCCGCTCCTCGTGTGTCGCCGGATCGACCTTGCGGATCTTGAGCGGGAACCGGATGTTCTCCTTCACCGTCATGTTCGGGTAGAGCCCATAGGACTGGAACACCATGGCGATATCCCGGTCCTTGGGCTCGAGACTGTTGACCATCCGGTCGCCGATCCAGATTTCGCCATCGCTGACATCTTCCAGACCCGCGATCATCCGCATCGTCGTGGTCTTGCCGCAGCCCGATGGTCCCAGCAACACTAGGAACTCCCGATCCGCGATTTCCAGATCGAAATTCTCGACGCCGACAAAATTGCCCCAGCGCTTGGTGACGTTCTTGAGTGTGATACCAGCCATGATTTCAACCTTTCACAGCGCCAGCGGTCAGTCCGCTGACAATTTGACGCTGAAAGAAAAGCACCAGCACGAACAGCGGCGCGGTTGCGGAAACGACGGATGCGACGGCAAACATGACGTTGCCCTCGGTTTGGGTGGATCCCAGGAAGCCCGCAATCTTGGGAACCATGGTCTGGTTCTCCTTCGTCAGCAAAAGCGCTGTCACTGCAAAATCATTGTAGGCCAGCAGGAACGAGAACAGCCCGGTGGTCACGATGCCCGGCCACATCACCGGCACGATCGCGTAGCGGAATGCCTGAAAGCGGGTGCAACCATCCACCATCGCGCTCTCATCGAGATCCTTGGGAATGTTCTGGAAAAACGAATGCAGCATCCACAGCGTGAACGGCTGGTTGATCGCCACCAGGACAATCACCGTTGTCGAGAGATGCCCCCACAGGTTCCATTCGAAGAACGGCAACAGGTAGCCCGACACCAGCGTGATATGCGGCATCGCCCGAAAGATCAGCGCCAGCATCAAGAGCCAGAACACATAACGGAAGTTCGACCGCGACAGCGCATAGCCGCCAAGCGCGCCGAAGGTAAGCGAGATGATAACGACGAAGATCACCACGATGCCGGTGTTGAGAACTGCACGCCAGAACTCCTCCTGGACCCAGGCGCCGTAATAACCCGCTCCGGTGAAGGTGCTGCCGGTCTCGGCCAGGGTGCGAACGCCGAAGATCGCGTTGCTCCAGTCCGCCTTGGAGAAAAAATCCCCCTGCACCTTGAACGAACCCCAAAGGGTCCACAGGAACGGGAATGCGGCCATGATCAGCCAGACAACCAGGAACGAGATCGAGACGATGGTCAGAAGAGGCGACCGCCTTTGTGCAACTTGGCTCATGTCGTCGTCCCCCTAGCGCCGGTTAAAGTCGCGCCAGGTGCGCACCAGCACCGGCGAGAGCAGAATGGCCACACCGAGGATGGTCAGCATGGAGGTGGTGGCGGCTGAATTGAGAAGCTTCGAATCCGCGTTCATGTAGTTGTAGATCGCCCAGGACAACGAGGTGGCATGCGCCTCCGCGTTGAAGCCGACAATCGGCTCAAACACCCGGAAATTGTCCATCAACTGTATAAGCGCGACAAACAGCGTCAGCGGCATGAGGTAGGGAAGCACTACGTAGCGAATTCGCTCCCAGCGGCTGGCGCCATCGATCATCGCCGATTCCAGCGTGTCCTGCGGTACCGTCTGCAGCCCGGCGTAAAACACGACGAACGCGAAGGGAGCAGAGTGCCAGACGCCGTAGACCATCAGCATCACCCAGGTCAGCGTCGACGAGGCCTTGAGCGAGAGCGATGGATCACCCATCAGGGATTGCAGCGTCGCACCAAGAATACCGCGCGCATCGATCATCCAGAACAGGATCAGCGACCCGATCAAAGGCGTCACCATCATCGGCAGCAGCGACACGAAAATGACCGGTCCCTTGAAGACGCTCGACAGCGAGTTGACCGCAACCGCGATCATGAACCCGAAGATGATCACCAAAGGTGTGACAATGAACGTATAAATGAGCGTGAAACTCAGCGCCTTGTAGAATGGCAGATTGTACATGCCACCCAGAAAGTCTCCCAAGCCATCCGAACTCGCCCAGACAGCACCCAATTCCTCAAACGCAAGATGCGAACGGTTGGTGTAGTTGCTCAGGCCCGCAAATTTGCCCAGCGGTGCCTCGTCATAGAGTTGTGCGGTGGCCTCCGCGTTGACCCGCAGTTCGGTTTCGCAGCTGAAGACCGCACAGGTCTCAACTTCCTCGACCACCTGATCGTGGGCAATATACAGAGACTGCATGAAAACCGAGACGATTGGCAAGGCAATGAACAGGAACATCGCCAAAGCCGATGGCAGTACAAACCAAAAAAATGTGCTGTGCCGCATTGGTCCCTCTGCTGACTTTGCGCTTCGACGCGACGGGGCGCCTCAAAACACGGATCTTTCCATCGGACTGATCAGGGTATGCTTACAAGGTCATGCCAAGACCGGCGGCTGCAGCACTCTTGGGCCCCTGGAAGCAACCCTATGTCCGGTTTCCTTCCACCCTCGCAAACACATCTTGCCTGACCGATGTCATCACATGCCTGAAAGCCTTTTGCTCTGGCGCATGCAGTCTGGTTTGGCGCTGTTTCACGCCAATCCCGGCTTCAGACTATCCGGGCAGGCGTTCAACACCCGCCCGGAAAAGAGCAGCTTACTTGATGAAGCCGGCCTCTTTGGCAGCCGTCGTATAGGCAGCCTCGAGATCGGTCAGCGCCTGCTCGGCGCTTTCCTTGCCTTGCAGGAAATCAGCAAGCTCGGCACCTGCGGCGGTATGCAGCAGTCCGCCAAACGGCAACATCGGATAGGGCTTTGCGCCCGCATTGGCCGTTGCAAACACGCCCTCTGCCGTCAGGCCAGGCTCAAAGCCGTCAATCAGCCAGACAGCCTGCGACTTGGTTTCATCTGTCAGAATGCTCGGATCAACGCCATTGACCATGGCGCGGAAGCTGGCTTCGGCGTCCTCATCGGAGATATTGGCGGCAATGGTGAAACCGTCCCACCACAGCGTGGTCGCCGGCACGGATCCCCCGCCCAGTGTCGGCGCACCGGTGAAGGCGGTTGCCGCAACAATATCAGGGGTCGAGCCCTCGTCATCCACGACAGGACCAGCGCGCGAGCCCCACATGTTCATCATCGCAACGTTGCCCGCTTCCCATTCCGCAGCAGCGGCATTGGAATCATAGGTCAGGAAATCCGGGTTCATAAAGCTCGCAAGCTCCTTGAGCATGTTGAGCGCCTCAACCCCATTCTCATTGTTGACCGAAACCTCGGCGGTGCCGGCCTTAAACATGTCGGCACCGGTCCCCATGTACATGTTGACGAACTCTTCACCCAGGTTCCATCCGGACTTGAAGGTGCCAGACAAGGGGTATTCCATCAGGCCCTTTTCCTTGATGACCTTGGCTGCGGCAATGACGTCCTCATAGGTGGCCGGAACGTCCAGACCCGCCTGCTCGAGGATGTCCTTGCGGTAGAACAGATGCTGTGCATTGGCCATGAAAGCCACGGCCATGATCTTGCCGTCAATGGTGATCAGCTGGTTCTTCTTGAGCTTGCCGCCGAACTTTTCAACCAGGTCATTCAGCGGGCGGATGAGCCCGTCGTTCATCAGCGGGACGATCGAGCTGTTGGCCACAATCGCAACCGTATATTCCGCCGGGTTGGCAGTCATCGCGGCAACCTGCAGGTCGCGGTGCTCCGTCGTCAGGTTGGCCGTGACCGTCACATTGTCATCGGCGCAAGCCATTGCACCCTTGGCGACAGTCTGAATTGCCGGGAATTCGTTTCCGAGGATTTTCACGGTTCCGCCGGACAGCCCGCAACCGGCCTGTGCGATAGCCGAACTCGCCAGCGTAAACACCGATGCGATCAAAATTTTCTTGAGCATTGCTGTTCTCCTTGTTGCCGGACTGGACTCCGGTTTCTTTAATGCCAGCCATATTCAACTGGCCTAACCTTCCTCTGCAAGGGAAGCGTGAGAAGAGATTGACAAAAATTGAATACGTATGCAATGGCTTGATGAAAGTTTTTTTATCGGCTTGGCACGCATCGTTTTTTCATGAATTCTGAGAACATCTTAGGGGTATTGCAATGAGCGACAATGCGATTGGTTCCGGTGAGCGCCGGCGGCTTTTTGATATGCTGCAAAGGCTGGCGGAGGCGCCTTCGGACAAATTATCTGGCTTTCTGTCAGAGCTTTGTGCTTCAGACGTAGAATGGCGCGCGGCCCATCCAATCAATGAAATGCGTGGAGTCGAGGCCGTTGGCGAAAGCGTCTGGGCACCCCTCAAACGGGCGCTACCGGATCTCGAACGCCGGGACCAGATCTTCGTCGCAGGCAGATATGAAAGCCGCACCTACATCGCCGCGGTGGGAAATTACTGCGGCACATTTCGCTCGGACTGGCTCGGCATCCCCTCGAACGGTCAAACCATGTATCTGCGTTACGGCGAGGTCTATCAGATCGCAGATGGCAAGATCGTTCAGGCCAACTGCCTTTGGGACATACTCGATTTCATCCGGCAGGCGGGCTTCTGGCCGCTGGCGCCAAGTCTCGGCATGGAAGGCATGTGGTCAGGACCGATCACCGGCGACGGCCTTCGTTTCGATCCCTCGGACGCCGATCAATCCAGCGCTTCGATCACGCAAACACTGGCGATGCATCGCACCCTGTTTGAGCACAACGATATCGGGAACATGAATCGCGAATCCCTGATGAACATGGCCCAGAAGGAACACTGGCACCCGAAGATGATGTGGTATGGGCCCTCGGGAATCGGGACCACACGCGGACTACAGGGCTTCGTCGATTACCACCAACTTCCGTTCCGCATCGCCTTCGAACGGCCTCAAGGCACCTTCGAGGAAGTTGACGCAGCCCGCAATGCCAAGGGTGCGGGCCATTACATTCGCATCGGCGACGGCCCCTATTCCGTCACCGGAGGATGGCCGTCGGTCTACGCCATCCACAATGGCGGCGGCTTCGCCGGAACGACGCCGACCGGCAAACCGGTGACCATGAGGGTGATGGATTTCTACCTCCACCATGAAGGCCTGATCCGCGAAAACTGGGTCCCGCTCGATATGCTCGACCTTCTCAACCAGATGGGGTTTGATGTGATGGATCGCCTGCAAAGTCAGTTCCGGCGCGGCAAATTCTGATTACACGGCATTCAAACGAACGCCATTTGGGCGAGCAAACTTTTGGTTTGTCTTGAGACCCGTCAGCCCTGGGGAATCCGGGCCGAACTGCGCACTATGAGTTCTGCAGGAAGAACGGCGGCCCTTTTACGAACAGCAGCCTGTTCTATCTGCTCAACCAGGATTTCGGCAGTAGCTTCAACCATCTGCGCACCTGCTTGCGACACCGTGGTCAAGTCATACCCCTTCCATGCAGCCTGGGGCACATCATCGTAACCGATGACAGAAACGTCTTCCGGGATTCGAAGCCCCAGCTCGTCACGGAGCACGTCCATAACTGAAAATGCCATATGGTCATTGGCAACAAAAACCGCGTCTGGACGGTCCGGCCGATCAAACAGAACGCGCGCAGCAGCGGCCGCACCTTCAAAGGAGTAGCCGCCGACGACGCGTTCAAAGACGGCCAGGCCATGTTCAGCGAGCCCATTGTAAAATCCGGCTTCGCGATCGCGATTGGTCGAAGAATCCTCAGCCCCCGCAATGAAGCCGATACGCTCATGACCACCCCTGACCAGATAATCGGCGATCAAGCGCCCGCCCTCGATATTGTCCGAGGTGACGCAAGAAGCCGGCGATGTGGCCACATAACGATTGAAAAGCACCACCGGAATACCGGTTCGCGCGCACTCCCGGGCAAGATCTGACGAAAGTGTCGCCGAAGCCATGACAATGCCCTCGACCTGATATTGGAGAATCCGGCCGACAACTTCATCCTGGTCCCCCGGTTCGGTCATGAACAGCAGCACCTGGTAACCGCTTGCCTGCAGTCTGCGCGACAGCTGCTCCAGCATGACCGGATAAAACTGGTTATCAAGATAAGCCACCAGCATGGCGATAAGCCCCGATTTCCCGGATATCATCGCCCTTGCCAGAGCATTGGGACGGTAACCCAGTTCTGCAGCGGATTTCAGGATCTTCTCCCGCATCTTGAGCGATACGCTCGCTCCTGGCGTAAAGGCCCTGCTGACTGCCGACTGCGAGACATTTGCGTGCCGCGCCACATCTTCCGAAGTGACCGGTGTCGAGGGGTTCATCTCGGTCAAGCCCTGGCTCTCCCTAACTGCATCAATTGCCAAATCATGTGATTCAACCAGACCACTATTACTAAGAGTACCGGCCACGCCACAAGGCAAACCTGTGCTCAAGTTTTCCATCCATGGCGGCACGCTCAGGGAGATGGACCCTGAACCCACAGTGACCAGGCCAGTCACCCGCCGAAAGGCGTCCGTATCGGCGACATGCTGGGCGCAAGACTGCCGCACCGCTTGAACCGCGCCTTCAGCAACACCAACATGATGAACTTCATTATGTCATGCAAAACTTACAGGGACATGCGGCAAAGCGCTGGTATCCGCTGCCCTGTGATGTAAGATTCCGGTGCGTGCATGTCGCCGCAGTGCCCGTTGGAGACCTTCACGCATGCCCCAAACCTACCGGCCGCTCCGGGCCGCTTTATGGATGATCGGATCAATCCTGTCCTTTTCCTCCATGGCTGTTGCAGGCCGTTTTGTGTCAGCGGTCCACAGCACGTTCGAAATCATGGCGATCCGGTCGCTGATCGGGTTCATTGTTGTTGTAGCAATCGCTTTAGTGCTCAATCGGATCCGCGAAGTCAGAGGAAACCGGATCAAAACCCATTTCTTCCGCAACTTCTTCCATTTTATCGGACAAAACCTGTGGTTTTTCGCGCTTGCAACCATCCCATTGGCACAAGTGTTCGCGCTCGAATTCACCTCGCCAATATGGGTGATACTGCTCAGCCTGATCTTTCTCGGTGAGCGGCTGACACGGCCGCGGGTGGCTGCCGCCGTTTTGGGGTTCATTGGTATTCTGGTAGTCGCCAGACCAGAGATGAGCATGATCGATTCCGGGGTGATTGCGGCGGCCATGTCGGCGATTTTCTTTGCGGCAACGATCATCATGACCAAAGCTCTCACCCGTCATGAAAGCATCGTCTCTATCTTGTTCTGGTTGACCGGCATTCAGCTTTGCTTCGGCGTTATCGCCCTTGCTGTGCAACCCTCAATCACCTGGCCCACCAGCGCAACCTTGCCCTGGCTCATTGTCATCGGGCTGGCCGGACTTGTTGCGCATTATTGCCTTACGACGGCATTGTCTCTGGCGCCGGCGAGCTTCGTGATGCCGATTGATTTCACACGGCTGCCGCTCATTGCTGTTGTCGGCATGGTTTTGTTCTCTGAAAGACTGGACGCAATGGTGCTGATCGGCGGCGCAATCATCCTGTTCGCCAACTGGATCAACATCCGCGGTGAGAACCGCGCGGTGCCGGCAAATTCAGGGCCCTCTGTCACCGCGTGATGATGCTCAAGGCTTTTGCTTGGAAGCGCATTCCGAAACCGCCCAGGGTTCACGGTAAGCTATGGGGGATCTTGACCCCGCAGGCCCGCAAGGCGCTGAAGTTAGACACCTCGACTCTCGAATACAAAAGTCCCGTCGCACCGGACAGGCCGGTTTTGCAAATCCGTATCAGGGGGGTCTGTGAGACACGGGCGCACTATGATGGCTTGTGAATGTGCTGCTTCAGCAGAAGGGTTGGCTACTGAACATCAACAACCGCCAATCCTTGACAAAGGCTCAGAGCAGTCACGCCATCCCCATTGTTTTGTCCCCACCCTCTGAAGCCCGCTTATCCTGTAGTCCCTTTCCAGCGACACAGGATGAAGCGAATGCAAAAGTCTCCCAATCTTCAACTCCCTTACATCGCGGCGGCACAAGCACAAAAGCACGTGACCCACAATGAAGCGCTGCAGGCACTTGATGCGATCGTGCAGCTTGCCGTGCTCGACCGCGACCTGGCTGTACCGCCGCCACTGCCAAACGATGGGGACCGCTACATCGTCAGGCCGACTGGCAGCGGTGAATGGTCGGGACATGATCAGGAACTGGCGGTCTGGCAGGACGGAGCTTGGGTTTTTTACACGCCTCAGATGGGGTGGATGGCCCAGATCATTGATGAAGGCAGGTTCGTGACATGGGGCGGCTCGTCATGGTCTGATCATGACCATGTCAATCCGGTACCGCGTGTTGGAATCAACAGCCTCGCAGATGCCACCAACCGCTTGCTGGTTAAGAGCGATGCGGTGTTGTTCTCCCATGACGACGTGACGCCCGGCAGCGGTGATCACCGTTTCAAACTCAACAAGGCTACCGCGGTCAATACGGCCTCTGTGCTGTTTCAGAATGGATATTCGGGTCGCGTCGAGCTTGGGCTGACCGGCGACGATGATTTCCATGTCAAGGTATCGCCTGACGGGATGAGCTGGTTCGAGGGCATCCGTGTCGACAAAGATACCGGCACAGTCAGCTTCCCCAACAGTATTGTTGGCGGCGGCCGCGAGGTACTGACTTCCGACAGAACCTACTACGTTCGCACCGATGGCAGCGACGGCAACAACGGCCTGAGCAACGATCCCGGTGGCGCTTTTGCAACGATTCAAAAGGCGATCGACATGTCCGCCAGTCTCGACATGTCGATCTACAACGTGACAATCAAGGTGGACGACGGCACCTACACCACCAACCAGATGCTCAAAACCTATCTCGGCTCTGGAACAATCACCATCGAAGGCAACGTGATGGCGCCCTCCAATGCAGTCATCAACGCGCCAGATTCTGCATTCACCGGGACCTTTGTGGGAAAATATGTCGTCAAGGGATTCAGGATTGAAGCCATTGACTATGGGTTCCACCTCCAGGGCGGCGATCTTGATTATCAGGACATCAATTTCGGCACCTGCTCAATCCACGTCTCGGCGTCCGGCGCAAAGATCACCGCAACCGGAAATTATGAGATTTCCGCTGGTGCGGCGCGACATTTGATGTCGTCAGGTCCCGGCAGCATGATACGCCTGTCAGGCATCACGCTGACACTCACCGGTGTTCCTGTTTTCAGCACGGCATTTGCCCATGCGGAGGAACAGGCGCAGATACGGCCCACTGGTCTCTCGTTCAGCGGTGGCGCCAGCGGAAAGAGGTACATCGCTGAACGGCTTGGCCTTATCCAGACCAATGGCCAGGCAAGCACATGGTTGCCTGGCAACATTTCCGGCACCGAGAACCAGGGCGGTCTCTACACATGAGAGACTCGCTGCACTTGAGGAGCCAGTCTCACCAGACCAGGGTCTTCGACGCGGATTTCGCGCGGTGCAGAACTGGTGTCGAAGGCAATCCCATCCGCGGGGGAAAACAGGTCGGGACATGGATCTCTCAGGACGCAAAGCCGATGCCCAAGGCATCGAGAAGCCGAAGGAAGGGCGGGCGGCGGCCGGTCAGGTCTTCCTCGGCCAGCCCTTTCTGCGCCATTCCAATAGCGAAGCTGCGCAACGGTTCAGGCGAATGCGGTTCCGGTGGCGGGATTGATCGCCTCAAATCTGCTGCCGGCCTGAGGCGCAACAAATGTGCCGTCGATGTAAAATTGGGTCGTCTGTATTTTCGGCCTCCGGTCTCAGGATATCTTGTGCCCACCAGCATCCAGGAACCAGTCATCCAAGTAGGGATACCACCAGTCCCGACGAACGGGTTTGTGATCTAGGATCACCATTTTCGAACGGCGGAAGGCATCAAGCCCAATGCGTCCAAGTTCGCGCCCAAGGCCGGAGTTCTCCAGCCGCCAGAGGGCAGCGCATCATTGTCGATCATTGGATTGTTGATCCAGACCATACCAGCCTCAAGCCGTTCATGGGCCTCATATGCTTCCTCCAGCGATGTGGTGAACACGCTCGCGCCAAGACCGAACTCGGAAGCCTCGGCGCCATCGACACCGATCTTATCGGCCGCCTAATCGAGGTTTTCGCAACGTTCCCCGCGCGCTTCTTCGTCAATGTCGGCGGTTTTCTCGAAAGCTACCAAAGCGTTCCCAACAGTGTCTATCTGGGCAGCTGGTTTCCGCAGCCCTCGATCGTCGCCCAGGCCGATCTTTTCATTCATCACGGTGGCAACAACAGCTTTTGCGAAGCACTTTATTATGGTGTGCCGTCCCTGATCATGCCCTACTGCTGGGATGGTTGAGCTACCCCCCGAAATTTGGACACTGACATAAGCTACGATTTGCAGTCTGCTGATCTTCGACGAGAAGGAGATCAGAGATGTCGAAACGCAAGCAACACGCGCCTGAGTTCAAAGCGAAGGTCGCGCTGGAAGCCCTGAAGGGCGAGGAAACCGCCGCTGAGTTGGCGAGCCGGTTCGGGGTGCATCCAACGATGATCCATCAATGGAAACGTGCGCTCCTTGAGGGCGCGTCCGGCGTGTTCGAACGCGGCGGTCGAAAGAAGCCCGAGATCGACGAGGAGCAGGTGAAGGAACTCCACGCCAAGATCGGGGAGCTGGCCGTGGCCAACTCTTTTTTGGAAAGAAAGCTGAAGCCATGGGGCGGGAAGTGAGGCGCGGCATGGTCGAACCCGATCACCCCCAGCTGTCGATAGGCCAGCAGTGCAAGCTGCTGTCGATCGCGCGCTCGTCCTTCTACTACACGCCTAAGGGCGAGACCGAGCAGAACCTCGACCTGATGCGTCAAATCGACGAGCAGTTCCTTGAAACGCCGTTCTTCGGCGTCCGGCAGATGACCTGGCATCTGCGCAACGATGGCCATCTGGTGAACGAGAAACGGATACGCCGGTTGATGCGCCTGATGGGGTTGATGCCGATCTATCAGAAACCCAATACCAGCAGGCCGGCGAAAGGGCACAAGACCTATCCCTACCTGCTGAAAGGACTGCGCGTGGATCGACCGAACCAGGTCTGGTGCTCGGACATCACCTACCTGCCCATGCGGCGTGGCTTTCTCTACCTCGTCGCCATCATGGACTGGCACACCCGTAAGGTTCTGGCCTGGCGCGTCTCGAATACGCTGGAGGCCGACTTCTGTGTCGAGGCGCTGAATGAGGCCATCCACAAGTTCGGCCAGCCGGAGATCATGAATACGGACCAGGGCAGCCAGTTCACATCCTTCGCCTGGACGGACCGCTTGCGCCGGACCGGCGTGCGCATCTCGATGGATGGAAAGGGCCGTTTCCTCGACAATATCTTCATCGAGCGCCTGTGGCGGACGCTGAAATATGAATGTGTCTACCTGCATGCCTGGGAGACCGGATCAGAAGCGAAGGCGGGCATCCGCAAATGGATGACGTTCTACAACCATCAACGCCCACACTCAGCCCTTGGTGGAAGACCACCTGCCGTGGTCTATTGGCTGGGAAAAGACGAAACCCAACCCGATCAGCAAGTGCAAAGAGTAGCTTAATTTACGCCAGAAACTGTCCAACGAATGGGGAGTAGCTCAGTAAAGACTGAGATTGTCACCATGGAATTCGGGGCTTACCTCGACAAGTACCGCAAGGCGGGCGATCTGGGCCAATTGTCGCTTCTCGGCCAGGCCTGGCCTACGATCGACGCTGACGGGCTGTTTACCCTGTTCAAACCGGGCAACCAGTATGCCTACTGGAACGACACCGCCTTTGACGAACAATTGGTGATCGGCGCGACCACGACCGATGTCGCCACCCGCGAGGCAGCCTACAAGAAAGCAACCGAGATCATGTGTGAAGAGGCTCCGGTGCTCTTTCTCTATGCGCAGCCCGCGACCTATGGCGTTTCAAACAAGGTGAACTACACGCCGCGCGGCGATGACTGGATGCGGGCATTCGACATGACACCGGCGCAATAGCGCTGACGGCGCACCACCAAGTGCCAAAATACATAGGCGGGCGCTTCGCCCGCCTATTGTCGCTGAGAGCAGCGGTGAAAAAATCTGGAACGACCGCGCTTCAATCGGCTCAGGGCGCGCCCCAGTGAGACCGGTCAAACAATCTCTTTCCGCAAAACCCGGTGATGAGCGGCGAACAGCCAAACCTGAAACTGCCTCTCGACATGAGCCTCGTGCTTCCTCCGCTTTTGAACGAACACGGCAGCCTGAAATCGAGTGATCAAGGCAACCGCACAGCGGAATTCCGGACGCTGCAGAAACCCGGGTACATTGAACTTAAACACAAAGGCATTCCGGACACGGGACCCAAATACCAAGTCCCCGGTGTTTTACCGTTTTTTTTATGATTGTTATGTTTATGATTTGGTTGCGGGGGCGTGATTACACAGAGGCTTGTGATATAATTTTAATTGGGACTAGCCCTGCGTGAGATTCTATTGTTCCAAAACCCGGTTGGCTCCAATTGAGTCAAAGTCGGCACGACTCTAACGGGCCCAACAGTGGCGTCGCCTTAACCGAGCAAAGCGCGCGATCATTGCTTCGGCGTGAATTTCACGCTTTGAACGACAAGGCGATCTCACGCCAAGTGGTGCTGGCGTGGGCGCGGAGTTGACGATGATCAGTGGCAGTCATGTGTTTTCTATGAAGATGGAAAAGATTCGCAATCTGGCCGTGCCGACTTGACCCGCATCATGCGTTTCTCTCGTCGTCGCACGGGAAGGTGACAATTCTCGACGCGGTTGTTGAGCCCTTTATGCAAACGATGCTCGATACCCGGCATGAGCTGCCGCTTTGCAGCGGAGTAAGATCGCAGCTTATCTGTCACCATCACGCGTGGCGTGACGCCCTGGCTTTTCAGCAATTTGCGCATCAGCCGGAGAGCGGCTCCCTTGTTTCTACGGCTTTCCAGCAGGGCATCGAGAACGTAACCGTTGGCATCGATGGCGCGCCACAGCCAGTATTTCTTTCCCTTTATGGACACGACCATCTCATCAAGATGCCATTTGTCAGCAAAATTGCCGCAGGACCGCCGACGAAGTTGACGGGCGAACTTCAGGCCAAATTTCCTCGCCCATTCGGCGACAGTCTGAAAAGACACCTCGATCCCACGTTCGGCAAGCAGGTCTTCAACGTCGCGCAGGCTCAGCGGAAACCGATAATAGAGCAACACCGAATGCGCGATGACCTCGGCTGGAAAGCGGTGTCGTTTATATTGGGCGGAAGCATCTTCAGTCATGCAGATAGACTATGCCCCCGAACCCCACCAACCAGTTAAGGCGACGCCTCGCGGCGCAGACATGCGCAGCCTAGAACCCGCATTCGAACATGACGAAATGAAACGTGCGCTTGCACTGTAGCTTATGCAGTCAGACGAGAACGGAGCCGCCTCGAGGGCGGCACCGCTCGGTCTGGACGAGATAGGCTCTGCATCAATGCCGACTCGGCGAGCCGACCACAGAAGCTCCGTAGGACACATCGACAGGAAATCATTCGCCCGGAACCAGGTTGCAGTCAGGCAGATCCAGTGCAGCCCGCGCTTTTCGGATGACCTCCATCAAGACGCCGTATTCGTCTTCGAAATCGCGGGACAAATACGCTTCCATTTCAGATACCTCTTGTTCGAAGGCGATGTCCTCCGTTGTGTGGAATTCAGAAATTTTTCTGAGAACCGCAAAGCCTTTTGCGATTTGCAAATGGAGCTGCTTTGAGATCTCTTGCACTTGATTGTCCAAGCCCCGTTCCGTCGGCGTGATCACATACCAATTGAGATCTGGAAGCAGACGATCACTTATTTTGCCACCTTCATCGACGCCCGCCATGCGGATGACATTTTCGAGGTCGCCGCCTACTTTCTCGGCTACCATATCCATCGCTGCGCGAACGGAGTTCGCACTTACGCTGATACTTTCAGTTGCCAAACGTTGAATGTAAATCGTGTATTCCATAATGCTCCTCCAATATACTATAGCGTAATATAATATTTATTGTATAATATATCAATATATTAATTAAAAGAATGAACGGCGCAAATAGCTCTATAATTCATAGTTATAAATTACTATATCTAAATAAAAGACAATAAATTCCTTTATACATATTGTGGCCGATGATTTTTTGCTCAATCATCATTATACGATCAATTTCGATCGCACGTTACATTATAAAGGTGACTTACATGAACGACATCTCACAAGGCAAAAATGCGAGGCAACCGGCAACGCTTACCTCGAATCTTCCCATTGATCAGGAAGGGGCAGGTCCATTGAAGTCGCGGATCGTCATAACCATCACCGGTGGAGTGGCGGAACTGGCGGATGCGGAAAATTGGCCGAGCGGACTTGAGCTTTACATCGTCGACTATGATGTGAATGAAGGCGACTATGATGAAGACTGCGCGGATGTAGACGGCGAGTGTTCGATCAGATGTTATGACAGCATTCACAGAGTGAGCAACAGCTACGCTCAGAATGTGGCCATGGAATATGAGCGTTTGAACGCATCATGAATTGAACATAGGTCTCGACGGAAGGAACGAGTACGAAACCCAGCTTCTACAAGATGATTTGAGGGGAGCTGGGTTTGTGCGCCTGCGCACCACGACCGCCAACTCTAGCACTCATCGGCTGCGGGTGCGTCTGTTGGATGAGCACCTTCGCGTCTTCATCGGCGGCACGCATTTGCTGACGTTGCCCCATGGTGATCAAACAAGACATGGCAGCTCTGGCGTGCCCCCATCGGGTGGTCCGGTTTGATTGTTAGTGCATCGTTGGCCTCTGGTCCAACGGAACGATGCTTTCCGGCGCGGGTGGGCGGTAGCCCAGAGCGCTGTGCGGCCTGATCGTGTTGTAGTGGTTGCGCCATTTTTCGATCAGGATTTGTGCCTCTCTTAGGCTGTAGAAGATTTCACCGTTGAGCAGCTCGTCCCGGAACCTGGCGTTGAAGCTTTCGCAGTATCCGTTCTCCCATGGCGATCCGGGCTCAATGTAGGCTGTCTTAGCGCCGACCGCTCCAATCCAATCCCGCACCTTCTGAGCAATGAACTCGGGGCCATTGTCGGATCTTATATATTCCGGTGGCCCGCGCAGGATGAACAGGTCCGTCAGCGCGTCCAGCACGTCGGTTGAGTTAAGTTTGCGATCGACGCGGATCATAAGCGCCTCCCTGGTGTATTCATCGATGATGTTCAGTGTCCGATAGACGCGACCATCGGCGGTGCGATCCTGCACGAAGTCATAGGACCAGACATGGTTGGGCCGCTCAGGCCGCAGACGCACGCAGGAGCCATCGTTCAGCCAGAGCCGTCCTTTCTTCTTCTACTTTTGCGGGACCTTCAGCCCTTCACGTCGCCAGATGCGCTCGACCCGCTTGTGGTTCACCTGCCAGCCTGCATTGTTCAGCATGCCGGTGACCATGCGGTAGCCATAGCGCCCATATTGATCGGCCAGTTCGATGATGTCATCGGTCAGCCGCTCTTCATCGGCCCGGCCCTGGGGCACCTTGCGTTGCGTGGACCGGTGCTGCCCGAGCGTGCGGCAGGCGCGGCGTTCCGATACGCCAAGCTCCTGCCGCACATGGTCGATGCACTTGCGGCGACGTGAAGGGCTCAGAAGTTTCCCCGTGCCGCCTCGGTCAGAATGAGCTTATCCAGCGTCAGGTCAGACACGGCCCGCCGCAGCCGCTGGTTCTCTTTCTCCAGTTCCTTCAGTCGCGCAAGCTGAGACCTGCCCATCCCGCCATAGAGCTTCCGCAACCTGTAGAACGTCTGCTGCGTGACGCCGATCTGGCGCACGGCTTCCGCAACCGTCATTCCTTGTCCTTGCAGCACTTCTACCTGCCGAAGCTTCGATACGATCTCTTCGGGCTTCTCTCGTTTCCCAGCCATCGCTGATCCTCCAATTACGGGACAAACCTATCCCAGTTGGTGGACCACTTTCAGGGGGCTACTCCATCTTCGAGGAAGCGACAGAGAGAGGTCCAGCGAGACAGAACCCCGTCGGTCATCATAAGGCCATTACCGCATGTAGCTGAAATCAAGGAAATTCACGTGCGACTTGGTAGATTGAACAGTTGAAATTCTGGGGCTGCAGAAAACCGATAAGCGTACTACCGTGGCCATTGGGAACGGCGTAAACTTCTAGCCAGTCAGCCTCGTCCGGGTTGTCCGATGTGTAATATTCCGCGCCCGGTTCGATGGTCCGGAAGCGATCATCCGGCCATCGCATAATATCGGACATATAGCCCGGCTCCGTCTTGCCAATGTTTTCGCCAATTGCTGTACATACCCAATGCTGCACTTCGTCGGAAGCCTTTGCGCTCGTCGATTCCCCGGCAGCGGTTGCTGCCATCAAGGCTAAAATCAAAACCCTGTTGCGCATCGCCTTACCCTTACATCTCCGAGCTGGTCATGTTGCCACGCTAAGTGGATCGTTATGAATGCCGCGCGAAAAGCAGCAGGAAGACCAGGCTGGCCGTCAGTTCACTTGGTTGCAAATGTTGACTGCGACGTACCATTCATTGCCCCTCTTGACTTCACGTAAAAAACAATCGATCCGCAGGCCGGGGTTTTGGCTTTGGTAGCAAAGGCTAGCTGCGTTAGCATCTTCCCACTGGCTCGCGCCAGTTTGGTTCCAAGCGACGTTTCCACTCGTCACTATGTGCATACATACCGCTGGCCGGACATCCATACGCAGATTTCCGCAAACCGCGTCGACAATCTCTGGCGCGTGGATGCGCACTGAGTTACCCGCATAGCTGTTGGGACCATTGAGGAAATCGCGGCAGGCATGAGGGCGCTCCGGCTGCTGTGCCGGTTCTTGCGCAGTGTTTGCGGTTGTGCCAGCGAAACTGGCGCAGTGGTTCAGGAAATCACGAAGTTTCTGTCGATCAGAATTATTGATGACCAATCGGGTACCGCCGTCGCCGGGGTCAGAATCGATCTTGGGATAAAAGCGCGATCCGTCATTGGTTAGAGCCCGAAAGAAAGGTGATGTGGCAGGCAGAAAAAAGCTGTATCTGGGAAGATTGTCGCCCGCATTTGCGCTGGCTATGCGGTCGATATCTCCCGCAACAAAAATATGGTTTCCGTCTTCCAAACGGATCTTCAGGTTTTGGCTCGGATGGAGTGGGCTACCACCGCGCGGGTCGATCAACGCCGTAACATAGGGTGTTGGTTGTTGCGGATTGCAAAGTGCGGAAAAGACGTGTCGCCTCGTAACTTCATCACTGCCAAGAAAGGAGGCTGTCCAAATGGCAGAAATGCGTGCGCCATCGGACGAGGAAAAATAGACCCATTGAATGCCGAAACTACTGGCATGGCTGTTGGGTGCTGCTGAAATACAGATTGCGAGTGCTAACGCTACCGCTCTGAGAGAATTTTTGATCGCCATAATGCCTCGCATCTTTTGTCTTCCGGCTAGCGTTGGGTTCGCTTTCGCCACGTCAATTCAATGGCCTCACGGCACGCTTTTGCATGAAAGTCCGGCGCCGCCGAGCTCCAGATAGGCGTCATCTGCCTTTGTATGCAGCGAAATTGTACCAGCTTTGTAAAGTGCGCCTGAACCAGAGCGCACCTGAATCAGCCGTTCGGTAATGCCGCCAATATTAATCGTCGCAGTCGAATATGAGCGGCTATTGTCAAAGGTCACAGCAAAATGGCTGCCATTGGGGCATTGATAGATAATCGGGGCCATTTGCGGCGCGCTGGCAGTTTGATCATAGGCCGCAAAATGTGCATCGCATGCAACGCGGAATTGATGCGCGCCCTGGCGCACGCCGGACATGGATATGCTGCCCGGAAACATCGTTTCATCGCCGACAATGCGGTATTCGACTGACGAAATATTCTGGTTGAACAGCGACCAGAACGGGTCTTCTATGCCCAATTGAAGCATTACGCCTGCATATTCCTCGTTGAAGATACGCACGGTTCCAGCGTAAGTAGCTTCACTGACCGCCGACCGAAAAGCGACCTCAACGCGATCACCATCCTGTCGCGCGCCAAAATCGGCTGACAGCATTACCTCGATGGCCGGACCGCGTTCACCGCTTTTGCATGAGGCTATAAAAACAAAGGCGTCAGTTTCAGGAATAGCATAGCTCCAGTTTTCCACTTGCTTGCCCTGAGCATCGACATAGCTGGACAATCCCCAAACAAGCCCATCCGGACTGACGGGACCATAGGTATTTGCCCCTTGGGCCTGGGCAGAAAACAACGAGACAGACGCAACCAACAGACCTGAAAATATGCGGTGGAGGGCCATGATCAGTTCTGCACCAGGGCTGGCGGAGGCGGCGGCAATTGTGCTGGATCAATTGGCTGGCCCAAGGCTTGTCCCGCCGCGGGCAGATTGAGCGGTGGCGGCAGGGGATTTCCGTTCAATCCATTCACCCGCACGGGCACAGGCTCGTAGGAACTCTGTCCCAGCGGAAGCGCGGCATCTACGTTCTCATAGCCGTTGAGCCCATTTCCGGCATCATTGCGGTCGCGCAGATCGAAACCTTGAACCCGATCATATTGCCCGTCCTGTAGCGGCGCTGGAAGCAGGTTCAATGCGCCGTAGGGGTTGGCACCATATTGACCGATCTCGATTCCTGGCTGTCGATATTGCGGAGCTCCGGTGTCAACCGGCTGATAGGGGTTGCCGGCATTGAGCTGAGCATCTTGATAGTTCGGGTCATTCTGCAACAGCGGGCGCTGATATTGCGGCTGTTGCCCGTAAACGGGCGTGACACCTGGAGGCACATTTGGCTGTGCGGCGTTGGGGTTCAAAGGCAGAGTTTGGTACGGATTTTGTCCATATTGACCAATCTCGATTCCTGGCTGTCGATATTGCGGAGCGCCGGTGTCAACCGGCTGATAGGGGTCGCCGGCATTGAGCCGAGCATCTTGATAATTCGGGTCATTCTGCAACAGCGGGCGCTGGTATTGCGGCTGTTGCCCGTAAACGGGCGTGACACCTGGAGGCACATTTGGCTGTGCGGCGTTGGGGTTCAAAGGCAGAGTTTGGTACGGATTTTGTCCATATTGACCAATCTCGATTCCTGGCTGTCGATATTGCGGAGCGCCGGTGTCAACCGGCTGATAGGGGTTGCCGGCATTGAGCCGAGCATCTTGATAGTTCGGGTCATTCTGCAACAGCGGGCGCTGATATTGCGGCTGTTGCCCGTATACAGGCCTCACCCCGGGGGGCACAGCCGGCTGTCCGGCAATTTGTGCACCAGCAGGCAGCGCTTGATAGGGATCGCCCTGGCCATTGAGGCCGGTTATGGGCAGCGGCAATGGCGCGCCATTGGCGTTTTGCGGCGTTAAAGCAGGCTGGCCGTAGTCCGCTTGCCCAATTTGTGGGTTGTCAGGCAGCGGCTGGTAGCTACCGTCTTGACCGAACTGTGCCGGACGTGGTGGCACGGGCGGCGGTGGCAGCGTCGCCGTGTCAATGGGTCGAACGTTCTGGCCGTTGTCTGGAAGGTTCAACGGCGGCGGCAGAGGGTTGCCATTTTGCGCATTGGCGGGTAGCGCCTGATAATTGTCGCCTAGTCCTAATTGCGCCGGGCGCGGTGGCACGGGCGGCGGAGGCAGCGTTGCCGTGTCGATGGGTCGAGCGTTCTGGCCGTTGTCTGGAAGGTTCAACGGCGGCGGCAGAGGGTTGCCATTTTGCGCATTGGCGGGCAGCGCCTGATAATTGTCGCCTTGTCCTAATTGCGCCGGGCGCGGTGGCACGGGCGGCGGAGGCAGCGTTGCCGTGTCGATGGGTCGAGCGTTCTGGCCGTTGTCTGGAAGGTTCAACGGCAACGGCAGAGGGTTGCCATTTTGCGCATTGGCGGGCAGCGGCTGATAATTGTCGCCTTGTCCTAATTGCGCCGGGCGCGGTGGCACGGGCGGCGCCAGGGGCAAAACGCCATAGGGGTTTTGCGCATTCTGCTGGGGCCCAAGACCATAATTGGCCGGCAGTGCCGGAGCCGGAGCCAAATCATAGGCATTATTGTTCACACGCTCCGGCGGGGCTGCGCCATAGGGATTAAGCGGTGATGGGACGTCGCCATAGCTCCCGCCATCATTGCCCGTAGGTGGTGGCAACAAATCATAGCCGGAGCCCGCATTTTGCGCCGGTGGCGGGGCTGCACCATAGGGATTTAGCGGTGATGGGGCGTTGCCATAGCCCCCGCCATCATTGCCGGCAGGTGGTGGCAACAAATCATAGCCGGAGCCCGCATTTTGCGCCGGTGGTGGCGCGACACCATACGGATTCCCACCATTGGCCGGGGGCGGTGCGATCGCGTAGCCACCATTGCCGGTTGGCCCGATCTGTGGCACCGTATCATAGGGATTGTTTACAGCTGGCCGGCCATCATTGCCCGTCTGAAACCCGCCTTGGTTGTTTGATGGCGCATCGTAACCATTGCCCGAGGGGATGGAACCATAGCCGCCACCGGACGGGACCGCGCCATAGCCGCCATCGTTGACCGTTCCGTTTCCGCGGTCAGCCTGTGAGGGCACGGCACCATAGCCGTCGTCTCCGGGGCGTTGGTTTTGGCCGCGATTACCCTGGGCGTCGCCGCCGAAGCCGCCATTGTCACGATCAATGTTGTTCGGCCGCGAGCCCGGGCTCCATGTTGAACTAGAGCCGCCGTTTTTGGCGCGGTCCCGTAGCCGCGCGCGTTCCGCCGCAGTCATATTGACGTTGTGAATATAGCGGTCAGCCTTTTGGATCGTTTGCTTCAAGTCCAATCCCGCAACCGGAAAAGAATGGGCGGGCAGCACTGTGCCGCCTGCCAGAAGTGCTGAACAAACCGTGCCCAGCATGATGTTCTTGTACGAAACGACAAGCGACGTCTGGACCTTGGACTGTGCGATCATGGCTGATTCCTTTTCGCAGCTTCAATTCAAAAATGGCTTGAGTTGAGAAACATCGGCCCGAAGGTTGATGATGAATTGGCCAGAGCCGCCATAGGGTACGGCCTTAATGGTGTGTTTGCGCACTATGGCTTGGTCATTAAGCGAGGAATTGAAATCCCATAGGTCGGGACGATAGACAAACTCAAAGCCGCCTTTGAATTGCTCCCAGAACGTTTCGGATTCTGTCGCATTGGTGTTTCGAACGTCCTGTATATCGACCGCATGAAGATTAAAGCCGACATACATGCCAATATTGACCATCCCATGAGCGGAAGAGTTTTCGTCCCACACGATCTGGGAAGGATCGATCACATAAACCGAGTCGGTCAACATCAGTGGCATGTCGAGCGAGATGTCTTTCAAATTGCGGACCGTGTTGTCCTCGGGAACCCATAGGTCCTGCGGCCCTGAATAGGTGCAATTATCTGCACGGGACACAGTGACCGCCAGACCACATCCTTCCCATTTGTAGGAGACACCGCCGCGGTCAAAGCCACCCGAAATACGGTAGTCATAGGCTTGGTAACTGGCATTGGTTCCGCGCGAGGACGAAAAGTTCCCGCCCAAGGATTCAAGGCTTAGGTCGAATCCAACTGTTTGGTCGGAGCTCACTCCCGCATCTGTCACGCTGTTGATATTGGCAGGGGAATGTCGAATCGCCTGAGCACCAGTAAGCCACATACCAACGTTGGCACCGGCAAGATAGTAAGTGTTTTCAGTATCGGTGATCTGCGGCTTAAGTCCATTTTCAAGGATGCTAAGGCTCGTGCCGTCCGACGTCTTTACGCGGACATAAAGCTTTCCGTTTTCCGCCCAGGCATACACCTCGGGACGCAGTTGCAATTGGACATTGAAATTACCGCCATCCTTTGATTGGAAGGGGCCTTTGACGAACGCCGGATAGGGTGTCACATCATAGTTGAACCGCACACCATGGACGTCGGGGATCGGCTCTTCCGCTGGATTGACCCCAAGACGCATGACCATCTGGTCGCTTCCGTTTCCGCCGCTCGATATCCAAGGTTGGCGCGCCCGATCAATACGAGCCTTCTCTTCAGCTTCCAGAGCGGCACGCTTTTCTTCCGAAATGCTGCGCTCAAGTTCATTGATGTTATCATTCAACTCGGAGAAGGCAGGCGCCAGATCTTGCATGACACCCATCAGTTCGCGCATATCCCGGACAGTATGCGCAAACCAAACGCCTTGATAAGCGGCGGACACTTCCCCGGCCAAGACCGACAGTCCGCCATCTTTGCCGGAAAGGTATAGCGAAGGGTTGGACACTGGATGAAATGACACAAGATCCCCGCGGGGTTCTTTGGTCCACTGGCCCAGCTCCGAATTTAGGCCTTCGGGGCCAAATCGGACCTGCGCCCCGCCAGATGCACCCCGGTCAATGTAAAGCGCTTTGTCAGGGAATTGGACATTACGGATAACAAGCCGGTTGGTTCCCTCGATTTCCTCCAGGAACCACGTACCATTGCTGAGATTTTGTTTGATCGGCACGTAGTCGATCTCACCGTGTACGTTGACCATGAGTGCACTTGTTCCAGTTCCCGGCCAAATCATATAGGAGGTAAGCGGGCTTTCAGCCCATGGCCGATCACTAAATGATTGGCGTTGAGGCATTGCGGCAAATTCAGCATTCTGACGCGGCACCGCCTCATCGGCGCTTATCGGTGGCGGTGAGCCGGGACCAACGGCTGGCGCTGCATTCGGATCAACCGTTGGCGGCAATGTTTGCGCGACTTGGCCCTGCTGTTGCGCAGGTGGAAGTTGCGGCTGGGCCTGCTGTTGCGGCGCTTGAATACCCGCGCGGGCCAAAAGCTCTGGGCCAAGAGGAATAGTAATGGTCTGACCAAGCGAACCGGTAATAGTATGGGTCGCCAAAATAGTTTGGCCCGCATAACCGAAGGCAAGCTGGTCTGCAAACTGGGTCTGATAGTCATAGCTCATATTGGGTCCCAGCGTTCCCAATAGCTGGTAGGCGCCGTTGCGAACGACCAGAATGTCGATGGGAACGCCGGTCCGGTTTTCAAACCGATTGACCACAAAACTCTGCTGCTGGCCTTGTGGCGGCAGCAGTTGCGCCAATTGGATCGGCGCGGCGCTCACTGGTTTAGTGTCCGATTCCGAAATATCGCTGGCGATTGCATTGGTGCCGATAACGCCGGCAAGCAAGCCTAACGCAGAAACTGTCGTGCAGGCGATCAATTTGGTTTGAAGAGAGGTGAGCCGTCGAGCCATCGTGTTTCGTTCCCTTAATAACGCAAATTGCTCACAAGTTACCAAAATGAAGATGACTGGAAGGAAGCACTCGGATGTTCAACCTACGCGCTTAATAATCCAGAATGCACCTTTTGCTCCAAACAGATTGAGCATTGCGTGGCACAACAAATTGGTCTGCGAAAAGCGTGTTGCTGATACAAAATGCATTGACATTCGCTTTACGTAGATGTCGATCTAGGCAGTACAATATGAACGGGTGCTGAATGTCAAATTCATGTTGCATTCAAAAAACCTATGACTTTAAATGTTATCAATAGCGCGCTGGTACCATCATATTAGTGCAGCCAAAACAGTGATTTGCAAAGTCAAATATTTGAGTGGGAGGCATCAGATGTCTAACGGACATGGTTCCAAAAAAGCGCTTGTCGGTGCGTGTCTTTTTGTATTCATCTCGGGCACGGCGATGGCACAAAACAACAGTTATGGTCAGCAACTCCAAGGCCAGCCTTTACAAGGTCAACCCTTGCAGGGCCAGCCTCTACAAGGTCAACCACCGCAGGGCCAACCGTTGCAAGGCCAGCAAGGTAATCAACAGCAAGCACAGCAAGTCCAGTTACGGGCCGTTAACGCGTTCAATGAGGCCGTCGACGTATATCGCGTCAACCCTTCGACCAATCAGCCCGAACCCATAGGGCAGATTGCGCCAGGACAAAGCCGGGACCTCACAACCGCCACCGGTGCATCTTGGATTTTCGGCATCAATCGCACACCGGTTATGAATTACCGGATTCAGCCTGGTGCCTATCAAGAAATAACAATTGCCCCGCAGGGCCAGCAACGATCACCGCTTATTCTCGCTCAGCCGCCGGTAGCCGGTGGACAAGCGTTGCAGGGCCAGCAGGCACCGCAAGTTTCATCCATACCGCCCGGGTTGGCGACATCGACCTTGACGATGGACTCCTGCATGGCCGGCGCGCTTACTGATCAGGCGATGCGGGAGATCTGTGCATATCTTGATGTCCTAAAAGCCTCCAACCCTCTTGCCTATCAGCTTTATGAGCAGCAGGCCTTGGCCCGCCGCCAAGTTAATCCCCAGCAAGGGCAAGGTAACAAGAATTTCTCAAATCAAAATCTAAATCCCGCTCCGCCAATCCAGCAACAGGGTAATTTCCCAGAAGCAGCTTCTTGGGGCGGCATTGTTCGTAGCGGTCCGACCATGGAGTCGCAACGCCTCGATAGTCTTTCGGAAGGAGAGCCGATCACGCTTTTACAAAACACGGGCGTTGATATGGGCGGCTACCCTTGGTTTCAAATCCGCTATCGCGATGGGCGCGGCGGCTATCAATGGGGTGGAATTATTTGCGGTCGCTCGCAGCTAATTCCAGGCACATATGAAACCTGTCGCTAACCAATGAAGAGGCTCTCCATGACTTTCGTTTTGTCAAAACTCATCAAGTCAGCGATTGCCACTTCAGCCGCGGGCTTGATTGTGAGCGCAAACATGATGGCGCCCAGCCAAGCTCTTTCCTTGGTGGCTCCGCCTGGTTGGCAAGTGTCCGGTGAAGGCACCGATGTGAAGGCTTATTATTGCCAAAACAACAGCTGCGCAGGGTTGGAACTCATCTGCACCGGATACGGTGTCCCTGCCATCATGCGCGCGACAGGTCTGGCCAGATCAGTGCATTTACCAGGTGGTACAGAATTGACCATTGAGGTGGATAACGTGCCTTACTCTTTCGCGACCACTATGGGATTTGTTGAGGGAAACGGAATCGTACCGCAGTTTCAGCTAAAAGGCAGCGAACCGATTGTGGAAGCGCTGTCGTCTGGACATGAAGCACGCCTTACAATGAATGAGCGCGAAGCATTTATCAGCTTGGAAGGTTCACGCAAAGCCTTGCAAACTTTTGGCAGGGAGTGCGGCTGGGACGGCTTTCAAAGCTTTCCAAGCGTGCACGAGCAGCGCGCGGCAAATCTTGCCCAAGCCGCGTCTTTGCCAAACGGGTCTCGCTTGAGCCCCTACCAGTACGGCACCCCGACCGAGCAAGTGTTGCAATGCGCCGACTATCCACCGCTCAATGGCCAAGTCGTCCGGCTCAATCAACAGTTCGCCAATTCTGGCGATGTTATGATCCAGTTTCCTGATTTTGAGGATGGTTCGCGTTCGTTTTCACCGCCGCTCATGTCGTCCATGACGCCGTTTGGCGATACGTTCACAGACAGAGAAGCGCTGCAAGGCGGCTATGTCAGCGATTGGGAAATCGTTATCAACGAGCTCGGTGACGGATCGACAGTTTGGGATATGATGGTGCCTGACTATGGCTCAATCAGCTGCCAAACGCGCCGGCTCTAGTTTTCTGCAAACACAATAATATCATCGTGGAGAGTTAGCTGGGGTTTCGAACATCGAAGTCCAGCTGGACACCCGCAAGAACTGGGTGATTTCGACCGCGCTCTCACTGGTTGGATGGGGAATTGGGGGTTTGTCGTTGAGAGGTGTCGGCTATGGCTTGTTGATTTCCACTCAGAATTGAGCCCTATGGCCGCGCCTTGCGAAGCATTCGATGGAACCGGTGGCACCACGGCCGATCCCGGCATGCTCGCTGGTAGCGTCGCCTTAACTGGGGTCGGGACAGAAATAGCCGCGATGGGGCCTGTCTATGCCGCGGTCGCCAAGGCGATTTCGCGCCACGTATTCATGGTGGCGTTTCGCAGTTTGCGATGTTCAGCAGCGCTCTTCCGGTCGCGGTGAAGACGGAAGAGGTTGGCGATCTGGCCATGAACGGAGACAAAGCGCTGGCATTGTCCTGCCGACTTAAACCGGATCATACCTCGTTCTCGTCGTCGCACAACCAGATGCGAATTCTCCGCCCGGTTATTCAAACCCTTATGCGAACGATGCTCGACACCGGGCATGATTTTCCTTTTGGCTGCGTCGTAGGATCTGAGCTTGTCAGTGATCATGACACGCGGCGTGACGCACTGGCCCTTCAGTAGCTTTCGCATCAGCCGAAGGGCCGCCTTCTTGTTCCGGCGGCTCTGAATCAGGGCATCGAGAACATAACCATCTGCGTCGACGGCGCGCCACAGCCAGTATTTCTTGCCCTTGATGGCAACGACCATCTCGTCCAGATGCCATTTGTCGGCAAAACTTCCCCTCGAACGCCGCCGGATGGACCGGGCATAGTGCTGGCCAAACTTGCCAGCCCATTCCGCGACAGTCTGGAACGAGACTTCAATGCCGCGTTCAGCCAGCAAATCTTCGACATGACGCAAGCTCAGCGGAAAGCGGAAGTAGAGCCACACCGCATGCGCTATGATCTCAGCAGGAAAACGATGACGCTTATAGCGCAGCGTCGTTACATCGGGCGTCGGGTTCGGGTTCGGGTTCATGCCGTTAAATACCGACGCAAATGTTAAGGCGACGCTACCTAGCAACTGTATCAAAGACCGAAATCCATCCATTAAGTGATCCATGCACCAACGCTACGTCGAAGATCTTGGCATCCGACACGCATATATCAAACTCGGCACACCGCAGCTGAATGGCAAGGTCGAGCGGTCGCACAGATCGGACGGCCAAGAATTCTATCAACTCCTCAGCTACAAAGCCGACGTCGATCTCGAAATAAAGCTGAGCGAATGGGAGCGCTTTTATAATTTCCATAGGCCGCACGGCGCGCTCAACGGCAACACGCCTTACGAAGCCCTCAGAGAAAAGCTATAAATAGCAATCGAGATGTCCCACGGGTAACCGCATCATACAAAGCACGCGGCTCGCAGCTTCGATGCAATCAGCTCGGCACTCGGCGAGATTGTAAGCCGATACACCGTCATCGAATGCTAAAACTTCTTCAAGGCAGCGGGATATGAGGCACAATAGATGCAACACGCTACAGGACCTTGCGTGCGTAGATCACTGACAACCTGCTAACCAAAGCGCCTATCACATTCAGCCATTGATGGCCTGCCAAACCTTGTTGGAGGTGAACGGCATCTGGAGGGCCGCTTTGTCGGCCTTTCCTCGAAGTGCGTGATGAATCGCATTGAAGGTGGCGGCTAGGGCGCCGGTCAGACCGGCTTCGCCGACCCCCTTGACGCCCAGGACATTGCGTGGCGACGGGCTGCCTTGGAATTCCACCGTGAGGTTGGGGACATCCAGCGCCCGGGGCATCCGGTAGTCCATGAAGCTGGCACTGAGTAATTGGCCGCTGTCGTCGAAGGCAGCCATCTCGCCAAGCGCTTCGCCCAACCCCTGCACGATCCCGCCTTGGATCTGAGCCTCGGCGAGCTGTTCGGAAAGCACCGTCCCGCAATCGTCAACCGCAGTGTATCGCACGACCTCGATCTCGCCGGTTGCAGGGTCGATCTCGATCTCTGCCACATGAGCGCCAGAGGGGTAAGTCTCGTGGCGATCCGCGGTGCCTATGTAGGCAAACTTACCCTTCTGCTGGACACCGGTCGCGAGCACATCTTCGAGAGAGCACACATTCCCGCCAGCCACCCGAAAGACGCCGTCCTCGAGATGCATGCCGTTCGACGCCAGACCTGCCACGTCGGCGGCAATTCCCGTCAGTTCCGTTCGGGCCGCCTCGCATGCTCGTGCAATGGCGGTCCCGATAATCGAGGCCGACCGCGAGGCGAATGCACCGGCACCGGCAAGACCCGATTGGCCGTTGTCATAGAGGATGGAAACATCCTGCGGACGACAGCCGAGATGGTCGGCAACCAACTGCGAGAAAACCGTGGTTGGACCCTGGCCCGAAGAGTGCCCGAGGATCCTGCAGTCGATCCGAAGTTTCGAATCGTCCCCAATGTAGAGCGCTAGCTTTACCTGATCCTGAGGCACCGGGCCGCCACCGGCAATTTCTACAAAGACTGCCATGCCGATGCCGCGCAGCTTGCCCTCTCGCTGTGAAGCCTGCCGCCGGTGCTCGAATTCGTCCCACTGCGAGAGTTCCGCAGCACGCCGCATGAGGTCGTGGTAATCGCCGGAATCATATTCCGAGGCGAGCGGGGTCTTCCAGGGCATAGCGGATGCAGGAACCAGATTGACTTCGCGAAGGGTTAGGCGGTCAAACCCGGTCGTCATGGCTGCCTTGTCGACCAGTCTTTCAACCAGGCAGGCAATGTCCGGACGGCCGGCTCCGCGATACGGACCCGTGGGCACCGCGTTGGTGTAACGCTGGACAACCCGCATCCGGGCAACAGGAATCTGATAGGCTCCTGTGATACAGGGCGCCGGATTCTTCAGATTGATGAGCGCGCCGACGGGTGTCGCATACGCGCCGAGATCGGCCTCGTAGATCACATCGATAGCGACAAAGCGGCCGTTATCGTCCAGGGCGAGTTTGCCCGTGAGGCGATTTCCTCGGCCTTGGGCATCAGACATGAAACCCTCGACACGCTGACCCTGCCAAGCCAGCGTGTCACCGATCCGTTCTGCGGCCGCCATCAGGAGTGCATGTTCGGGATAGGGCGCGCCGCGCGCACCGAAAGCACCGCCGACATCCACGCTTTCGACGGCAACCGATTTCTCCGCCACGCCCAGAACTGCGGCAAGCACCGTCTGCATTTCCGGCACCCCCTGGTGCGGCGCCCAGAGATGATACCGACCGGTGACCGGATCATGAGTTGCAATGGCGCTGCGCGGCTCCATCGGATTGGCAACCACCCGAGGCAGCTCGACAGCAGCTTCGACGATGCAGGCGGCCTGCGAAAAGCGATCTGTGAGTTCAGCCTCATGACCGAAGCCCACATCCATCGCCAGATTGCCGGGTATTCCATCATGGAGATCGACCGCATCGGCGGCAGGATCCCAGCCGATAACCGGCGGAAGCTCGTCATAGTCGATCATCACCATTTCCGCAGCGGCCTCTGCACCAGCGCGGGTCCGTGCGATCACCAACGCAACAATCTCGCCAACAAATCGCACGCGGTCAGCGGCTATGGCCGGCCGGGGTGCCGGCTTGAAGCCACCGTTGCCAACAAGCGGATGGAAAGCACTGGCCGGAAAGGAATTGAGGTCCGGAAAATCATCGGCAGTGAAAACCGCGATCACCTCCGGCTGATCAGCGGCATCTCCCGTATCGATCCCGGTGATCCTTGCATGGGCCACGGGCGATCTGACGAAGCTCACATGCATGGCTTCGGGGCGGGAGGCAATCAGATCGTCGGTGTAGTTTCCGTTGCCCTGGACAAGTCTGTTGAACTCGTCTTTTGCCTTCATGTCTCAAGACCGAAGAAATCTATGGCGACTTTCGAGGAGATGGTTGCCTTCTCATCATCACTCAGCCCTTGGCAGGCGTTGAGAAGGCCAAGCGGATCCGTGTCTCCCATGTCGAACGGGTAGTCACTGCCAAGCATGACACGGTCGGCGCCAACGGTCCGGACCAGTGTTTCGATGTGGTCGGTACGGTAGACGCAGGTGTCAAAATAGATGCGGCGCAAATAGGTTGAGGGCGCGGACGGGGTCAGCCGGTTGACCTCGGGGCGCACTTTCCAGGCATGGTCGAAACGACCGATGTAAAACGGCGCAAACCCTCCGCCGTGAGCGATATAGACCTTCAATTTGGGAAACCGGTCAAGAACCCCGCCGAAGACCAGATGGTTGAAGGCCAGAAGTTCTTCGAGCGGCTGGGCGACCGAATTGACCATGAAGAAGGGCGTCAGGCGTTCACCATTTGAAAAGCCCAGCGGATGGATCATCAGGCCGGCGCCGGCAGCTTCCAGTGCCGCGTAGATCGGATCAAGCGAGGCGTCAGAGAGTTCCCGCTCCATCACCCGGCTGTCGATCTGGAAGACGCGGAGGCCAAGCTCGCGTGTGGCGCGTGTTATCTCGGCTACGGCTGCATCGGGATCTGTCATGGGCAACGTGCCGATGCCCGCAAAGCGGTCGGGCGCCCTGGCGACGAGTTCGGCGACATGGTCGTTCTGGAGCGCCGAGATTTCGGCCAGCAATTTGGGCTCGGCCCAATAGTGTTGCTGGCCCGGAGCCGGGGCGATCACCTGGCGGTCGATGCCCATCCGCGCCATGTCGGCAAGCCGGCGCTCAACCTGGTTGAACATGATCTTGAGCTCGGGGAACTGGGTATGATCCTGTTCCTTGCTTTCAGGTGACATGTCGCGCTGGTACGGCACGCTGTCGGGCTTGATCGTGCCGGCCACCTTTTCATTGACGGCGGGACAGAGCGTGTGGGTGTGTGCATCGATGATCATTTCGCCACCACCGGCTGGAATGTCCAGTTCTGCACAATTTCACTGCCTGCCTGACGCAGGATGACGGACATCGGGCAGCGTTGTTCGAGTTCGACCTTGAAATCCTCGAGCGTTGCCGAATCCATATCGGTTTTCGCCGTTATATCGAGCTCGATCTTCGGAAACGGCACCGGCACATCCGCCTCCTTGTCGATGCCGCGGTGATCGAGCAGCCCGTGGCAGCTCATTTTCGCAAACTCCAGGGTGACGCCGCGCTCATGGGCGATGCGCGCTGCAATCACATGGGTGCAGCTCATCAGGGCGCCGAGCATGGTTTCAAGCGGCGTCGGGCCGACATCGGTCCCATGCCGGTAGGGAGGTTCGTCAATCACGAAGGAATGATTGCGCGTCCGGATTTCCGTCAGGCTCATGGTCGGGCAATGCGCTTCAAGCCGGACACTGATCAGGGGCTTCTTTTTAATTTCCATACTTCAACTCCATTGTCTGGAACGCAGCCAGAGGCACGTAGAGGAGCTGCGCGCCGCGTGCCTTCCACATCTCGGCCGCCGCCTTCGTGAGGGCCGGCAAACCAAAAGCCTTGCCGGCGGCGGATAGCCTCCTGGCGACGCGGTCGACGGCGGCGACCACTTCGGGGTGCGTCGGCTGGCCGGGATGCCCCATGGCCGTTGCAAGGTCGTTGGGGCCGATAAGAAAGGCCGAGACTTCGTCAACCCGCATCAGGGCTTCAAGGCAGTCCACCGCTTCCACAGTTTCGACTTGCGCAATCACGCCCACATTCTCAGAACCGATATGCGCCATGCAATCCTTGAGGCTTTGCTCGGTAGTCACCTGCGGCAGGACCAGCACATCGGGTTTGGCAGACAAGGCCGCGCCGATGGCCACGGGTCCAAGTCCGTCCGTACGGATCATCGAGATCAGGCGCCGGTCTTTGGCGTCCTCCACCATCTTGGCGGATCGCACCATGCCGAGCCCTGTGCCCTCACAATCGATGAACAGTGCGTTGGCGCCATCCATCGCGTCAGGCACCGGCGAAAGGCCCGGATTGACCGCAACCAGAAGGGTGCCGTTTTCGATGCTCGCGTCGAATGCCGCTGACAAATCCTAGCCTTCCGATCCGAACCCCAGATCCTGCAGGGTGTAGATTTCCTCGTTGGTCATGGTCCAGCCGAACGCCGTGCGAATGCAGAGCAATCCGGCATCGTGAAGTTCCGGCGCGTCCATCGTCTGCACGCAGTCGCTGGCAACAATGACCGCATAGTCGCGGACATTGGCCGCTGTCACCGTGGCCAGCACACAGGAATTGGTGTTCACCCCGGTGATGATGAGCGTGTTGATGCCATGCGCCCGCAGATGAAAATCAAGATCCGTTCCCAAAAAGCAGTCATAGCGCTTCTTGGTGTCAACAACGCGGTCCTCCGGCTCACGAAGCTGGGGCATGACCGTGCATCCGGGCATGCCGTCAAGATTGTGCCTGAGCACGTTCTTTCGCGTGTTGCCCGGATCTTCGGCCCGCGTGCGCCAGAAAGCGTTTGCACGGATTTCCTGAGCGTCCCGGTAGCGGGTCACAAGATGGATGACGGGAATACCGGCCGCGCGGGCACGGTCCATCAGCGCCTTGTTGGCAGCGATCACCGCGTCCGCCACATCTGCCGCAACCGGCATGGTCGCGACTTCCGGATCCAGATGACCGCGATGACAGTCGATCGCGATCACGGCGGCCTTTGGAGTATCGACACCAAAATTCATGCTTGTCGCGGTCATATCAGCGGGTTCCATCCGGTCTTGAGCAACGCTTGCTGGTCGATTCCGAACACGTCAGCGAGCCAGTCGTTGAGGATTTCCTGACCGATTGTGGGATTGTCGTGCTGGCAATGTTCTGCGCCCGTCTCGTCGGGCTGGAGCAGCCGCAGGGTCGAGTTGATCCCCTTTTCGACCGCATGTTCGTGAACCTGTGTCGCAGCAGAAACGGTCAGCACGTCATGCCCGCCATGCAGGACGAGAAGCGGGCATTGCATGTGTTCGAGATGACCTTCGAGGGCGAAATCCCGTGACCTTTCGAGGGCGACGGCCATGGTGTCTTCGCCCATCACCCATTTGATGTGCATGGCGAGACCGAAGCTCTCGTCCTTGTCACCCCACATTTCGTGAACTGACCAGATCGCTCCATGCGCCACGCAGGCGGCAAGGCGGTGTTCGTAACAGGCGGCGCGCGCCGCATAGTAGCCGCCCATGGACGAGCCGCAACAGGCAATCCTGTCCGGGTCCACGTCATCGCGCTCAAGCAGCCAGTCTATGCAGGCGCCAACCGGAACCTCGGTGTCGTGCCGGGCTGCCAGTCCGTGACGGCGGAGCGTGCCTCCCTGGCCGGGAAGATCGACCATCAGAACAGATATCCCGCGCTGCAATGCGCCATGCGCCTGCATGAACCACATCTCGTCCTTGATTGAATCCAGGCCACCAAAGCAGATCAGCACCGGCATCTTGTCGCCGGGATGGGGTGTCCTGATGAAATAGCCGCAGATAGGCTTTCCCGGCTCATAGGGAATGTCGACCACTTCACCGGGGGGATTGAGATAGCTGATGAACTTGTGGCTGCAGGCCTCCATTTTCTCGAATGTCGGCAGCCGGTCGGCTGCGTCGGGCTCCAGATAGAACTCGGCCTGACGGTAATAATCAGCGGCGCGCAGAAAGCAGTTCATCGCTGTGCGAATGTGGCCCCTGCCCTCGGCCTCCAGTCCGCGTTCCCAGTTCTGGTCGGCAACGCGCATCCACTCGCGGTTCCAGCTGTCATAATCTCCCGGAATCATCCGGCTCGCGGCCAGAAAGCACTCCGAGACCGCGCCGCCGCCTTCCTGGGTTTCGCCAAGCCCGCGACGAAACTGATAGGTCAGCCAGGGATGCTCGGGCCAGTGATGCCAGCCCATGGGTTCGTAATGCGGATTGAGATTGTCACTGACGATATCGATCGCATTCTCCGGGACCGGGTTGCTCATGAGATGCTCCTGTCTGTTGGGGTGCGCGTGTGCCAGTCGGTCTTCAACTGAAAGGCATCGGCGATCTCGATAAGGCTTGCCTCATCATCGGGGCGGCCAACAAGCTGGAATGCAATCGGAAGCCCTTTGGCATCCTCTCCACACGGTGCGACGAGCGCCGGCAGACCAAGGTAGTTTATGCCGCGTGTTGTATGGGTGAGCTTGGCAATGGCCGCGGATACCAACTTTGGGTCACCTTGCGTGGTTTCCTCGATGGTCGGCACTTCACAGGCAATTGCCGGGATGAAAGCAATGTCAGCTCCCTCCATGGCTTCTGCGATCCACTTGCCGCGCAGCGTCGCACGGACCCGCAAGGCGGTCGCGTAGTGGATCCCGGAATAGAACATGCCCGGCTCGAGCCGGTCTCGCACCTGCCGGCCGATGCTGCAATCGGGATCCGTGAAATGCGGCGCAAGCTGTGCCGATGCTTCGACCGCGAGCACGAGATGCGCCATCGTGTTGACAGCCGTCATAGCCGGTCCGGCCGTTTCAACAATGGTTGCGCCTGCACTCTTGAAGGTTTCGATCGCCGCATCCAGGCTGGCCTTTACGGCCGGCGTCACGGTCTCGAAGTAATAGCCCTTCGGCACGGCGATGGTCTTTCCGCTCAGGTCGCCAGTCAGCGGCGGGCGTGCGGTTGCCACTGAGCCCGCAGATGTATCTCGTGGATCAAGTCCAGAAATCAGGTCCAGAACAAGGCCGCAATCCCGTGCGGACCGGGCGAGCGGACCAACACAATCGAGACTCCAGGACAGCGGCCAGACACCGGCGCGGCTGACGCGGTTCGCGGTCGGCTTGATCCCGGTCAGGCCGGACATCGCGGCCGGATGGCGGATTGATCCGCCGGTATCGGTGCCAAGCGCAAACCGCACATAGCCTGCTGCAACCGCGACTGCAGAACCCGAGGACGAGCCGCCAGTCACATGCGCCGGGTTCCAGGGATTGCGCGGATGCTTGGTATGGGCATTGAAGCCTGTCGGGCTCATGGCAAGCTCTGCCATCGCCAGCCGGCCTATATCAATGCCGCCCGCCGCGTCCAGGCGTTCAATCACCGTGGAGGTGTTGTCGGCAATCTGGCCCTTGAAAATCAGGGCCCCGTTCTCGGCTCTGTACCCCTCGCGCTTGAAGAGATCTTTCCGCGCATAGGGCGCCCCGGCGAGAATGCCGCGCTCGGCCGATGGTTTGGCTTCGAGTTTTTCCGCGTCCGCCATCGCCCGGTCAGCTTCGAGCGCAATCACGCCGTGATACGCGTTGTCACGTGCCGAAGCCCGCTCAAGGGCCGCAGCCACTTCCTTTGTTGGACTTGTCTCACCCGATGTCAGCTGCGCGACGAGATCGCAAAGATCGCCGGTTCCGCGCGGGCCGTATCCGATTTCGGATGGGACCGGCGCGGACTTGCCCATTTTGCCGGCCGGCAGCTCCACGGCGTCTGCGGGGACCGATGCAAGCATCCCGTCAACGCTCGAGAGCGTCGCCTCGACCAGCCCGCCATAGAGCGCCCAAGCTTCGGACGTCGGATCGAAACCATGCGCCGCAGGCGCCATTTTGTCTTTGATGCTCATTGTCAACGCCGCTCTATTTCAGGTTCGACTTCGCGGCAAACCAGTCATAAATCTGCTCTCCGGTCCAGAACTCCACGCCCGGCTTGCCTGCCATGTATTCGACGGCTTCCTCAAGATACCGGATGCGGTGCGGAACGCCGCTGATATAGGGGTGGATGGCGAAGGAAAGGAACTTAACCCGCTCGCCGCTTTCGGCGTAAAGCCGGTCGAACTGGTCGATGATCCGGGTCTTGAAGTAGCTGCTTTCATGATGCTGGACGATCATCATCGGGATGTCGTTGAGTTCGACGGTATAGGGCAGCGTGACAAGCGGGCCGTTGTCGGTGCTCAACACGCAGGGTTCATCGTCGAACACAAAATCACCGGTGTATTTGATGCCGTGCTTGGTCATCAGATCGGGCGATGCATATGTTTCCGTTAGGCCTGGTCCAAGCCAGCCCACCGGCCGTTTTCCGGTGAACTTCTCGCATACATCCAGCGAGCGCACCATGTTCTCTTCTTCATTCTCAAGCGCATGGGTGGGCATCTGAACATAGGAATGGCCCATGAATTCCCAGCCGGCGTCCCTGGCCGAGGCGGCCGCCTGTTCGTAACGCTCGCAGACATTGGCGTTGATCGACAGCGTCGGGGTGATGTTCATGCGGTCAAACAGCGCCTTTAAGCGCCAGTAACCCACGCGCATTCCGTACTCGTGCCATGACCAGTTGGGAATATCGGGCTGTACCGAGACGCCGGTTGGCGCCGGCAGAACCTGGCGAGCCATCGCCCGCTGGATTTCCCACACTTCAAGATTGACGATCGGCCAGACGACCAGTTTGGTCTCACCGTCGAACTTGAGCGGCGGACGGTCAACAATCGCTGAATAGAGTATCCTCTCTTCGGGCGTCTTGGACATCTGGATCCCTTCTACAATTTCCATTGGCACTTAACTGATCATGTTCATCTCAGAAATTTGAACGATAATCAACTCACTTGAACAACAAGAAAGTTGTTCGGCGCGGATTTTTCAGCTACGGACGGAAAGGTTGTCCACAAGGGGATAAAGAGATGGCGTCCGAGCAACAGCGCAAGAAAATCGATACGGCGGCATCCGAAACGGATCATAATGATGTGCTGATCGGAGCCCGGCTCCGGCACATGCGTATCGCTTCAGGCTTGAAGCTGAAGGACGTAGCGGCTGCGGCCGACTGCTCCGAAAGCATGCTTTCAAAAGTCGAGACCGGGCATGTCAGCCCCTCGATCAACATGCTGCACAGGATTACAAAGGTCCTGAACGTTAATATTTCCGGGCTTTTTGCACCGGTGGAAGAGACCTCACGGTTTATTCAGCGCCAGGGCACACGGTCAGTCCTAAGCGAAAGCTATATGCGGCACGGCCCCGGTCTCGCCTTGGAAAGGCTCACTCCCTACGAGATCCACGGCCATCTTCAGGGCCAGCTGCACGTAATTGCACCGGGCGCTGCCAGCGATGGCGCCATTCAGCACGAAGGCGAAGAAGTGGGCTATGTGGTTGAAGGGTCGCTGGAGCTGACCGTCGGCGATCAGACGGTGCTCCTGGGCGCCGGAGATTCGTTCTTTTTTGATTCAAGCAGGCCACATTCCTATCGCAACCCCGGGAAAGTCGTAGCACGGGTTGTCTGGGTGAATTCCCCGCCCTCCTACTAGACGATTGATTTTATTAGAGTCACGAAGCATCGTGACCTGCCATGCATACATGTTCCGTTCCGCGACAGGGGACCCTGCCGACGGAGCAAAGAAACCGATTTCTTTTCAATCAAGTCACTTGATTTATATTCATGTCTGTTTACCATGTCCGTCGGTATGAATGATAAAAACCGCCCTTCGGTCGTTCCATTGCCCTGGATGGCCGCAGGTAAAACCAGAGGATGACGACATGAAACATGCCTTGAAGATGACGACTGCCATCACCCTTGTTCTTGTAGCCGGCGCCATCGGCGCACAAGCTGCCGACGTGACGCTGAAGATTGCTCACATTCTTCCCGACGGCGATCCGCGCGACCTTGGCGCCGACAAGATCGTCGAACTCGTCGAGGCGGATGCACGCTGCGATGTCGACGGCCAGGTTTACCCGAGCGGGCAGCTTGGCATGTTCAAGGACATCAACGAGGGCGTCCAGTTCGGCTCTATCGAAATGAGCGTGATGCCCGCGTCCTATATCGTGGGCACCGAGCCGCTTCTCGGTGTTTTCGATTTCCCGTTCTTCTGGCCGAAAGATGTTGATGCCCTGCTGGCGCTTCACAAGTCGCCCGCCATGGCTTCGATGGCGTCGGAGATGGAAAAACACAACATGGTGATGCTCGATGTCTGGCACACCGGTTACAAGCAGTGGACCGCCAACAAGCCCCTGAACACGCTGGAAGCCTATGACGGCCTCGTCTCTCGCGTCATGCCTTCGCCGGTTCTGGCCGAAGAGCAGAAGGCGTTCGGGCTGACCCCGGTCACGATGCCGTTTCCCGAAACCTATTCCGCACTTCAGTCCGGCGCGATCGACGCCCAGGAAAACCCGATCCCAACAAGCTGGAACATGAAGTTCCACGAAGTGCAGTCGCACGTGACCATGACCTATCATGGCAATCTCGATCAGGTCATTCTGGTCAACAAGCCCTGGTGGGATGGCCTCAGCGAAGGCTGCCAGTCGGCAATCAAGGATGCGATGCCTGAGGCTAACAAGATCACGCTGGAGGCCACCATGGCCCAGGAAGAACAGGCGATGAAGGATTTCGAAGCCGCAGGCGTGACAGTCGTCGAACTCACCGACGAAGAACGCGAAGCCATGAAGGCAGCCGTCCTGCCGCCGGTTCTCGATTTCTACGCCAAGACCAACGGTGAACGCGGCGCAGAAATACTCAAGATGTTTGAAGACGAGATGTCCAACTAAGATCAACATCCCGCGAGGCGCCGGCCATGACAGACGAAACCCAACGCCACACCGGTTTTGGCGTGCGCATCATGAATGTCGTGGAAGCCGTCGTCTCGTGGGGATCTGGGCTGGCGCTTCTTGGGGCCACGCTCACCATCTTCTTCAACGCATCCGGTCGATACCTGATTGGATGGTCCTTTCTGGGCGGTGAGGAACTGGCCCGGCTCCTCACCGTCTGGATCACATTTGTGGGAACGTTCGTGCTCGTCCGCCGCGAGGGGCACGTCAACATCGACCTGCTGCTTCGGGCGGTCGGCCCGCAGATGCAACGCTTTTTCCGTGGTGCGGGTGCATTGATCGGCATCCTGGTGATGATCTACCTCGCATCTTCCTCCTATGATCTGACGGCCTTCAGTTTCGGTTCGGGCCAGATGGGAACGACGCTTCCGGTGCCGCGAGGGCTTTTCTTCCTGCCTGTTCTTGTGGGCGCTTTGCTTATGATGGTGGCCTTTGCCGAAATCTTTTGGCGCGCCATCACCGATACACTCCCTCCCTTGGTTGATCTGGGTACAGACGCTGACGAACAGAAAGCGGACATCTGATGCACGTTGCGGTTCTCGTTACCATCGGCCTTCTGACACTTGTCATCGGGGCTCCGATCTTCCTGTCCATCATGGCTGGGACCATCATCACTTTCGAAGCTTACGGGCCGCCAATCCCCTCCATGGTCATTCCGCAGAGAATGGTCGACGGCGTCAACAAGTTCTCGCTGCTCGCCATTCCGCTTTTCATCTTTGCTGCCGACATCATTTCCCGCGGCCAGATCGGCAGCCGGCTGGTCCGCCTTGCCGAGAGCTTTGTCGGACACATCACAGGCGGCCTCGCAATCGCAACAGTTCTCGCATGTGCACTGTTCGGCGCCATGTCCGGCATCGGTCCTGCCGCAGTTGTAAGCATTGGCCCCCTAGTCTATCCGGCGCTGGTCAAACAAGGCTACTCTCGAGGTTTCGCAGTCGGTCTGATCACCACTGCTTCCACACTCGCGATGCTCATTCCGCCGGGGGTCGCGATGATCCTCTATGCCTTGCAGACGAACTCGTCGATTGGAGCAATCTTTCTTGCCGGACTTATGGCGGGGAGCATCTTCACCAGCGTTTTGTGTTGCTATGCCTATGTGTATGCGCGTATGCGCGGCATCAAACCGACCGCCAAGCTGAGCTGGACTGAGCGTTGGAGCGCGACCAAGATCGCTCTCTGGGCGCTCGGGCTTCCTGTCTTTGTTTTGGGTGGCATCTATGGCGGCGCGTTCACGCCGACCGAAGCGGCAGCCTTTGCGTGCGTGTATGCGATCATCGTCGAGTGCATCATTTACCGGTCCATGCCGTTCTCGGACATCTTCCGGGCCGCCAACAGTTCCTCGGCAACGATTGCGGTTCTTCTGATCCTTATCGCCGCCGGAACCGCGCTCACCTATTACCTGACACTCAGCCAGGTCCCGCAGCAGGTAACCGCGCTTCTGTCGGGAGCTTCGACCTATGAAGTGCTGTTGATCATCAATATCGTGTTTCTTTTCAGCGGCATGTTCATCGATCCCAACTCGGCCATTATCGTGCTGACGCCTCTGATCTTTCAGGCGGCCTTGTCAGCGGGTATAGATCCGATCCACCTCGGCGCCATTATTGTCGCCAATGTCGCCTTGGGAATGGTTTCCCCGCCGTTCGGTCTGAACCTGTTTATCGGGATTACCACCTTCAAAGTGAGCTACCGAGAGGTCGTGATGGCGGTGTTGCCGTTCATCGGATTGATGCTCCTGGTTCTGGCAATCATCACCTACATTCCGGCCGTTGTGCTTTGGTTGCCCGGCTTGATGTAGAGCAGAATCGGAAGATTGAAACATGAGCAAGCTACCGGGAAAATCGGACACTGATGGGTAGCGTCGCTTTACTTCATCGTACTTCACGACGTCGCACTGTTTTTCGTGAAGATTTCCAGCTGACGCAGAATGGGAGGCGTCGCCTTAACTGGTTGGTGGGGATCGGGGCATAGTCTATCTGCATGACTGAAGATGCTTCCGCCCAATATAAACGCCACCGCTTTCCAGCCGAGGTCATCGCGCATGCGGTATGGCTCTATTATCGGTTTCCGCTGAGCCTGCGCGACGTTGAAGACCTGCTTGCCGAGCGTGGGATCGAGGTGTCTTTTCAGACTGTCGCCGAATGGGCTAGGAAATTTGGCCTGAAGTTCGCCCGTCAACTTCGTCGGCGGTCCGGCGGCAATTTTGCTGACAAATGGCATCTTGATGAGATGGTCGTTTCCATAAAAGGAAAGAAATACTGGCTGTGGCGCGCCGTCGATGCCAACGGTTACGTTCTCGATGCCCTGCTGCAAAGCCGTAGAAACAAGGGAGCCGCTCTCCGGCTGATGCGCAAACTGCTGAAAAGCCAGGGCGTCACGCCACGCGTGATGGTGACAGACAAGCTGCGCTCCTACTCCGCTGCAAAGCGACAGCTCATGCCGGGTATCGAGCACCGTTCGCACAAAGGGCTCAACAACCGCGTCGAGAATTCTCACCTTCCCGTGCGACGACGAGAGAGACGCATGATGCGGTTCAAGTCGGCACGGCAATGCCAGCGTTTCGTCTCAACCCACGGCCAGATTGCCAATCTTTTCCATCTTCATAGAAAACACATGACCGCTACCGATCATCGCCAACTCCGCGCCCACGCCAGCACCACTTGGCGTGAGATCGCCTTGTCGTTCAAAGCCTGAAATTCATGCCCAGGCAATGATCGCGCGCTGTGCTCGGTTAAGGCGACGCCCCCCGTGCAGTATCTAGCGGTATTACCGCTATTGATACGTCCGAGTGGAAAGAGTTCTAAGTCATGCTTTAATAACGCATCTCAGCCACGCATTGTAAAACCCCTGCTATCCTTTAGAGGGGTTTTACATTTCATGTGGACCTCATTTCGTCAGGTGCGACCGACCCAGACTGAATAGATGGAGTGGTTCTCTGTCCAAAAGCATGGGCGGTCTCAATCGCAGCGGACCCTCACAAGGCATTACCGTGACATCGCCTTCCTATCTGCCCAGCCATCCACCATCAACCGGGAGGATGGTTCCGTGAATAAAGCGCGCAAGATCGCTACACAGGAACGCCACCGGTTCCGCGATTTCTTCGGGCTTGCCCCAACGCGCCGAGGGAACCCTATCCATCAGCGCCTTCTGACGGGCTGAATCGGCCTGCAGCGCCGCGGTGTTGTCGGTGGCGACATATCCGGGTGCGATGCCATTGACGTTGACGCCGCTCGAAGCCCACTCGTTGGCGAAGGCCTTGATGAGTTGCGCCACGGCACCCTTGCTGGCCGCATAGCCCAGGACATTGATGCCGCCCTGATAGCTCAGAACAGAGGCGATGAAGACAACCTTGCCATATCCGCGCTCGACCATGCCGCGGCCAATGGCCTGGGTGAGGATGAACGGGGCATCGCAGTTGACCGCCATCACGGCATCCCAGTCTTCGATCGGGTGTTCGCTGGCCGGCGCGCGGCGGATGATCCCGGCATTGTTGACCAATATCGAAATGTCGCCGCGATTGGCCATCCGGGCCGCGAAGCCAAGCGTTGCGTCCCGGTCTCCCAGGTCGCAGCTCTCGGCAGTGAAATGCCGGCCCGCCGCCCTGACCAGGTGAGCCGTCTCGCCGCCGTCTTCCGGCATCGAGCTTGCAGTGCCGACAATATCGGCTCCGGCGCGGGCCAGAACCGCGCAGATCGCTCTCCCGATCCCCCGGGATGCGCCGGTCACCAACGCGGTCTGTCCTGTCAAGTCGATCGGAAGGGTCACGTCTTCTACCTCATCATGCGGCGGGGGTTGGCCAGCAGACCGGCCAGGTGTGCCATGAAGCGAGCTGCCTCCGCGCCATTGATCACCCTGTGGTCATAGGACAGGTCGAGCGGCACCATCGGAACCGGCGTCCAGCTCTCATTCTCCCACACCGGAACTGTTTCGGTGCGGGTGATGCCCAGGATCCCGACCTCGGGTGGATTGACGATGGGCGTAAACGCGGTGCCTCCGATGCCGCCAAGATTGGAGATCGACATCGACGCTCCGCCCATCTCGTCGGGCTTGATCTTGCGCTGTGACGCCCGCCCGGCCAGATCGGAGATCTCGCCAGCGATCTGCCACAGGCCCTTGCGGTCGACATCCCGGATCACCGGCACCATCAGGCCGTGCGGCGTGTCCACTGCAATTCCGATATGGCAGAACTGCTTGAGCACCAGGGTTTCGCCGTCTGCAGTCAGCGACGCATTGAAACGAGGAAACTCTCCAAGGCTTACTGCCAGGGCCTTCACATGAAAGGCCAGTGCGGTGAGACGCACGCCACGATCCGCTGCCTCCGGTTTCAGTCTCCGGCGAAAGGCTTCCACGGCGCGCATGTCGGCGCGATCATGATGGGTGACTTGCGGGATGAGACGGTTCGCAGCAGACAGGTTGGCCGCGGCGGCGCGCGCGAAACGCGACACCGGTTCATGCGTGACGGGTCCGTATGCCGCGTGATCCACGTCCCAATAGCGATTGTCCCTGGAAGCTGCGGCAGAGCCACGCTGGGCATCGCCACCGGCATGGCGTTCAACATCCTCGCGCGCGATATTGATGCGGCCGGCGGCCTGAGCCACATCTGCAAGGTCAACGCCCAATCGCCCGGCCAGGGCAACAACCGAGGGGCTGGCAATGATTTCGGACTGCCCCATCTTACCATTCCGCCGAAATATACTGGGTTTCCATGAATTCCAGCATGCCCTCATGTCCGCCCTCGCGGCCAAGACCTGATTGCTTGACGCCACCGAAGGGGGCTGCGGGATCTGAAACCAGACCGCGATTGAGACCGACCATGCCATATTCCAGGCGCTCGCAAACCTGCATGGCGCGCTTCATGTTCTCCGAAAACACATAGGCGACCAGTCCGTACTCCGTGTTGTTGGCGCGGCGGATCACGTCATCTTCATCTGTGAAGGACTGGATCGCCGCAACGGGTCCGAATATTTCATCGTTCACGCAGTCGGCCGTTTCCGGCACATTGGAGAGCACCGTCGGCGGGTAGAAATAACCCTTGCCGTTCGGCAAGGTGCCACCGAGCTCCAGTTTTGCGCCCTTTGCCACTGCATCCTCGACAAAGGCTGCCACCTTGTCGCGGGTATCGGCATTGACCAGCGGGCCGACGTCGATCCCGTCTTCCAGCCCGTCTCCCATCTTCAGGGCAGCCATGGCGGCGCTGAACTTGCTCGTGAACTCCCGGCTGACCTTCTCGTGAACATAGAAGCGGTTGGCGGCGGTGCAGGCCTCGCCGAGATTGCGCATCTTGGCGAGCATCGCGCCAGCCACGGCCTTGTCGATGTCGGCATCCTCGAACACGATCAGCGGGGCGTTGCCGCCCAGTTCCATGGCCGGCTTGAGCACCTGATCGGCGGCAGAATGAAGCAACTTGCGGCCAACCTCGGTGGAGCCGGTAAACGAGATGACACGCACCCGCGGGTCGTGCAGCATATGGTCGACAAGCCTACCGGATTTCTTTGAGGGCAGTACGTTGACCAGCCCCTTCGGCACGCCCGCCTCTTCCAGCAACGGCATCAGCGCCAGCATCGTCAATGGCGTTTCAGACGCGGGCTTGATGATCACCGGGCAGCCTGCCGCCAAAGCCGGCGCGATCTTGCGGGTGCCCATCGCGGCCGGATAATTCCACGGCGTGACCAGCACGGCGATGCCGGCTGGCTTGTGTTGAACAACGATGCGCGCGCCCGAAGCCGGCGCATGGGTGATCATGCCGTCTGCGCGGACGGCCTCCTCGGCGAACCAGCGGAAGAATTCGGCCGCATAGGCTGCTTCACCCATCGCATCCGCACGGGCCTTGCCGTTTTCAAGCGTGATCAGCCGCGCGAATTCCTCCAGCCGTGCGGTCATCAGCTCCCAGGCCTTGCGCAGGATCTCCGAGCGTTCGCGCGGCTTCTTTGCGGCCCAAAGCCCGAAGGCGGCTTGCGCTGCATCGAGCGCCGCATCAGCATCGGCGAGATCGGCGGAGGCAACCGATGCGATCGCTTCTTCGGTTGCGGGGTTGATGACATCGAAGCGGTCGCCGCTCGCCGCGTCGCGCCATTGGCCATCGATGTAAAGATTGGTGTGTTGCATCCGGTTTGCTCCAGTCAAAGCAGGTGTCTGAGAGGTTCGCCGAGCCGGTCCACGAAGCCGGTGACGAATTCGATCGCCTGGTCCTCGTCGAGTTGGCCGGCCTGGTAGTCGAGCGAAACGACGTAGTCTTCCCGTTCACGGCAAACCGTCAGCACCGGTGCGTGGGTTGGAATACCGGTGGCCGCGGTGATCGGCGATCCGGAAAGATCGCGCATCATGATGGACGGAACCTGATCTCCCGCATCGCTCAGCGGCTTGGACAGGCGTGAGCGGTCTGCATCGGCGAAACGTCCATCCGTGGTGCGAACCGTCCGGGATTCCACAACAAGGGTTTTGTCCCGGAGGCCTGTCGCCTCACGAAATGCGGCTGTGGCAAAACGCAGCCAGATCAGGCGCGGTTCAACATGAATATCGCCATCCTTCGCCAGCCAGGCGATGAACTCGTCGCAGCCGCTTGCAGCCACTCGCGCACCAATGTGCATCGGCAAGGCGCCGGCAGACGCGGGGGAGGGACTTGCATCAGCCGCTTTCGTGGAAGAGACCAGGGTCTCAAGAAGCCGTAGATCAGAGACATGATAGGGTTGCGGCACGCCATGCTCAACCAGCAGGCTCAGGTCGAGGCCTTTCTCCATTGCCAGGCGGCGTGTCTTGGGAGACGCCAGAATGCGCCCGCCCGAAGCAGCTGCGCCTCCGGTTTGGGGTATTTTCGCCGCCGCCGGCGGCGCTTTGGGTGCGGGCTTGCCAGGTGCGCCATTGTCGTCAGCAGCGGTGCTCTTGTGGCTGCGGGCAACGGCATTTTCTGGCTTTTCCGCGCTGATGATCGCGATCACAGATCCGACCGGCACCGCCTGTCGCGCGTCGGCCAGAATGGCGGCCAGGAAGCCGTCATGTCCGGCTTCCACTTCCATCACCGATTTGTCGGTTTCCACTTCGAGCAGGATGTCACCGGTGGCAACCGGGTCGCCCGGCTTCTTGCGCCAGGCAACGATCAGACCACTGTCCTGCGCCATGCCGAGCGCCGGCATGATGATCTCCGCGCCCGACGGCAGCGCCTCGGGCTTGGCAGCCTCCGGCGAGGTTGGCTTGGCATCCTGTGGCTTGGTGTCTGACGGCGAAGGGCTTGTGTTCTTCGCCGCCTCCGCTGTTTCCGCAATCACGGCGACAACCTGACCGACAGGCACGTGATCGCCGGCTTGAGCGCTGACGGCGGCAAGAAAGCCGTCGCCCGCAGCCTCGACTTCCATCACCGCCTTGTCGGTTTCGACCTCCATCAGCGCCTCGCCGGTCTTCACCGCATCGCCCGGCTTCTTGAGCCAGGACACGATCAGGCCTGTGTCCTGTGCCATGCCGAGTGCCGGCATGATGACATCATGCGGCATTGATCAGCTCCCCGGCAACAAGCCTGCGGGCATTGGCGGCCACGCCTTCCGGCGTTGGCACGGTTAGATCTTCCAGTGCCGGGCTGAAGGGTACCGGCACATCCATGGCTCCCATGCGCAGCACCGGAGCATCAAGATGGTAGAACGCCTTCTCGTTGAGTCGCGAGGCGATCTCCGAGGTCACCCCGTAGCTCTGATGCCCTTCGTCGATGACGATGGCACGCGAGGTCTTTTTCACCGATTTGATCAGCGTAGCTTCGTCGAGGGGAACGATGGTGCGTGGATCGATCACTTCCGCGCTGATGCCCTCAGTCGCGAGAATTTCGGCGGCCTTTTCAGCGACCTGCACCATCGAAGAGGTGGCGATCAGGGTGATGTCGGTACCTTCGCGCTTCACATTGGCGACCCCGAAGGGGATCATGTATTCCTCTTCAGGAACACCTGCCTTTTCCTGGTACATCAGCTTGTCTTCGAAGATGACGACAGGGTTGTTGTCGCGGATTGCCGTCTTCATCAGCCCCTTGGCTTCATAGGCCGATGACGGCAGCGCAACCTTCAGGCCGGGAATATGCGCGACCAGAGCATGCAGCGACTGCGAATGCTGGGCGGCCGACCGGCGCGTGGCGCCGAGATTTGTCCGCAGCACCAGCGGAACGTTCAGCTTGCCGCCGGACATGTAATGGGTCTTGGCCGCCTGATTGCAGAGCTGGTCCATGATCAGAAATAGGAAGTCGCCAAACATCAGGTCCACCACCGGACGCGAACCGGTCATCGCAGCACCAACGGCAATGCCCATGAAACCGGGTTCGGCAATCGGTGTATCGACCACCCGGGATGTTCCGAACTCTTCGACAAGGCCGGACAGGACCTTGAAGGGGGTGCCGGCTTCGGCGACGTCCTCGCCGATGATGAAGACCGTTTCATCGCGGCGCATCTCCTCGGCAAGGGCCTCGTTGACGGCCTGGGAAAGGGTGATTTCACGCATGGTTCTTCTCCTCAGGCCGCGTAGACGTGCATGTCGACTTCCGACGCATCCGGATATTTTGCCTTCAGCGCGTATTCGACGGCGGCAGTGGCATCGGCCTTGATCTCGGCCTGCATGGCCTCGAGCTCTTCCTCGGTGGCGATGCCTTCGCTGGTAAGATGGCGGGCGAACTGGGTGATCGGGTCCTTGTTCTCCCGCCAGTCCTTTTCCTCGTCCTTGGATCGGTAGTATTCGCGGTTGATGTCGCCGACATGGTGACCGTGATAGCGGTAGGTCATCAACTCCATGAAGAACGGGCCTTCGCCCTTGCGGCAGCGTTCGACCAATTGTTCCGTCAGCGAATTGACCGCAAGCACATCCTGGCCATCGACGGTGTGCGCCTCAATACCGAAAGCTTCGGCCCGGCCCGTGATCGACCCGGCCGCAATTTCGGCTGTCTTGGTGTATTCCGAATAGCCGTTGTTTTCACAGGCATAGATGATCGGCAGGTTCCAAAGTGCCGCCATGTTCATCACTTCATACATAAGGCCCTGAGCGGTCGCGCCGTCGCCAAAGAAGCAGACGGTAACGTCATCCTTGCCAAGCAGTTTGGCTGTAAAAGCCGCGCCGGTGGCAATCCCCATCGAGCCGCCGACGATGGCATTGGCCCCCAGATTGCCGTTTGACTGGTCGGCGATGTGCATCGACCCGCCCTTGCCGCGGCAATAGCCTTCTTCCTTGCCCAGCAATTCGCAGAACATTTCCTTGAAATCAGCGCCTTTGGCCACGCAATGCCCGTGACCGCGATGCGTCGAGGTGATCTTGTCCGTTACCTTGAGCGCTTCGCAGATTCCCACGGCAACCGCTTCTTCGCCGGAATACATGTGGGTCAGCCCGGGCATCTTCGCTGACAGGTAGAGCTGGTTGGCATTGTCCTCGAAGGTCCGGATCCGAACCATCTGGCGGTACATCCGCAGAAAATCCTCTGTATTGTGTTTGGCCTGGTGGCTGGTGGTTTTTTTGGCTTTGCTGCTGCTCATTTTCAGTTCCCAGTCTCCTGCTGGGGCCCGGTCGCAGCGAATGCGAACCGGGCCTTTCAGGGAGGAGCTCAATAACGGTTGGCGATCGGGAGTTCTTCGGCGGGGAAAAGCGAGATGACCTCGCAGCCCGTGTCGGTCACCACCACCTCTTCCTCGATCCGCGCGGCCGAGTATCCGTCACTTGCCGGACAGTAGGTTTCGAGCGCAAACACCATGCCGGTCTGGATCTCCATCGGATGATCCAGCGAGACCGCACGGCTGATGATCGGGCGCTCGTGAAGCGCCAGGCCCAAGCCGTGGCCGAACTGCAGGCCGAAGGCGGCCTCTTCGCTGGGGAAACCGAATTCCTCCGCCTTCGGCCAGACCTCGGCCACCTTGTCGGTGCTGACGCCGGGCTTGATCATCGAAATCGATGCGTCGATCCATTCCCGCGCCTTGACGTAGGCATCATTCTGCGACGGCGTTGCCCGGCCGATATTGAAGGTCCGGTAGTAGCAGGTACGATATCCCTGGTAGGATTGCAGAATATCGAAGAATGCCTGATCACCAGGCCGGAAATAGCGGTCGGTGAAATTGTGCGGATGCGGGTTGCAGCGTTCGCCGGAAATGGCGTTGATCGCCTCGACGTCATCCGACCCCATTTCATAGAGCATCTTGTTGGACAGCGCGACGATGTCGTTTTCGCGGATGCCCGGTTTCAGCTCCTCATAGATCATGTGGTAGACGCCATCGACCATGGCGGCCGCCTGGGTGAGCAACTGGATCTCGTCCCAGTTCTTGATCTCGCGCGCAGCCAGCATGATCTGCTGACCATCGATGACGTTGAGGCCTTCCGCCTGAAGCGCATGAAACATGGCTGTTTCCGCGTAATCTACGCCGACCGGCATATCCGCCATTCCGGCGTCCTTGATCAGCCCCGCAATCTCCCTTGCGTATTTGCGCATCAGACCGAAATCCGGTGGTATCGTGCCGCGCATGCCGACGACACCGGCCCGGCAATGGTCTGGCTCGAGCCAATCCGAGAACTTCTTGTGGTGCATGGCCGCGGAGCCGAAGTCCCAGACATAGGGGGAATCGTCGCCGGTCAGCAGGCAGAAGCGGCACATCTTGTCCCGCTCCCACTCGCCGATCTTGGTCGCCGAAACGTAGCGGATGTTGTTGACGTCAAACAGCAGAAGCGTTCCGGCAGGCGAGTTCTGCAACGCCTGGCGCGTCCGGCTCAAACGATAGCGCCGCAGCCGATCGTGATCGATCCTGCGTTCGAAATCAACAGATGTGTGACCCCACGCGGGCAGCCGGTTTTCCCATTTCCACTGGGGTTCGAGATCCTGGGCTGTCAGGATGTTGGGTGTCAGGGCACGCGACATGACTTTCTCCTCCGGACCCGCCTTCACGCGCCCGTTTCATTCGTTGAAACCTGGGTTTATGCCGTTACTGGATGCACCAGCCGCCATCGATGTGGATCATCTGGCCGGTCATGTAGTCACTGTCCCGGCTGGCAAGGAACGAGGCCGTGCCGACAATGTCTTTAGGATAAGAGACCCGCTTTATCTGAAGTTCATCGCGGGCGATGTCCTCGTAAGCCTGGCCGGCTTTTTCCTTGAAGCCGATCTCGACAAGATCCTTGTCGAGCTGCTCCCAAAGCGGGGTTACAACAACGCCCGGCGCATAGCCGTTGACGGTGATGTTGTGTTCGGCCAGCGCCACGGCGCCGCAATGGGTGAGTGCGAGACAGCCATATTTGGAGGTGCAGTACACCGTGACGTCGACCAGCGGCTTTCTCGAGGCAATGGAACCGACATTGATGATTTTATAAGGCTCGTCCATGGGGCCCTGAGCGATCATCTGTCGGGCTGTTTCCTGCATGCCGAGCCACATTGCCTTGGTGTTGACATTCATAATCATGTCCCAATTGTCTTCATCGATATCCATGAAGAAACGTGGCTTGTTCAGACCGGCATTGAAAACGCCGACATTGATCGAGCCGAAAGCCTCCACCGTTGCAGCCACGGCCGCCACGTTGTCCTCCCGCTTGGTGACGTCCATCTTAACGGCAACGGCCTTGCCGTTTCCGGCTGCATTGATGCGGTCGGCGACCTTTTGAGCTTCATCGAGATCGAGATCCCCCAGGCAGACATTGGCGCCCTGCTGGGCGAAGCTTTCTGCATTTGCCGCACCCATGCCGCGTGCCGCTCCGGTGATGAGAATGTTCTTTCCTGTGAGCCGATTGGGATCCATGTCACTCCTCCATTTTTAAGTCTTGCGTTGCCCCCGCAAGGCTTGCTCCGCCCGTTTCTGGGCGTTTTGCAATGCGGTTTTCGGCGGAGTTATTCCGCGAAGCATGTCGTGTAGTTCCTCGCCGCAGATCTGGAAGATCTCGCCGATTTCTGGAATTGGCGGCCGTGGCCAGAACTGGAGCTCGTCGCGCCAGGACATCTGATCGACTGCCTCGAAGATAGGTGACGCGCGGCGCACTTCCGGGTCTGCGGCTACCGAGTAGCGTGGATTGGTGCGGCTGCCGTTTTCGACGTAGAGCTTCTGGGCTCCCGCCGAGGTGAAGACGATCAGCGCTTCCGCAGCGGCCTTTATCCGCTCGGGGGCAATGTTGCGCGGAATGCCCATCACATATCCGCCCACGGGCGCGACCGGCGTGGCCTCCGGACCGGCGGGATGCGGCAGGAAACCGGTCTGGCCATGTGCAGGCGATGTCGGGTCGAGCTCGAAATAGGGGGCAAGCAAGGTGTAGCCATAGGCCATCGCGATTTCGCCCGCCGCATAGGGCCGGATGCGCTCGTACCACGACATCGAGAGGATGTAGGGCGGCGAATACTTTAGCAACTCCATCAGGTATTCGGCAGCGGCCATCCCTGCTTCCGAGTCTATCATCGGATGGTAGACGCCGTCCTTGAGCCTGTCGGTCTTGAAGCCTCCGGCCTCTGGGGGAATGTCGATCACGGGTTGGCCAAAGTCGGCCATCGTCATCAGGAATGTATGGCCAAGTGCGGTGCCGCGCGCCGCATTCCAGGCTATTCCGTAAAAGCCTCTGGCAGGGTCATGCAGCGATTTTGCCGCCTTGATGACGTCGGCTGTGGTGGCGGGCGCTTCAATACCGGCTTCGGCGAAGATGTCCTTGCGATAAAACAGCAGTTCCGGTGTCGTCTGGGCCGGCACGCCATAAGGGCGTCCGCCCCAGTGGGCGGCCTTCCAACCAGCGGTATGAAAATCGGCCGGATCAAGGCGTGCAATATCCAGTGCTTCGTCGAGCGGCATGAGTACGTTCTTCTCGGCAAACTCGCCGATCCAGGGCAGATCTACGGCAATGATGTCATAGCGGCTTGCCTTGCGTTCGGCGTTTTTGAGCGCTTCCTGATGTAGCCGGTCGATGGAAAAGGCACGTTGATAAATGTCCGTACCCACGACCTGCTCGAACCGCCGTTTGAGATTGTCCATCACCATGAAGGTGGGGTCTCCGTGCACCAGCACGCGCACGCCGCCAGCAAGCCGCAGCGGTTCGGCGAGCACCTGCAGAGGCGGGATCGACTGGGCCGCCAAGTAGGAGCCGCCGAAATAGTATTCCTGGCCGGCTGAGCCGTTGGGTGATTTCGCCAGGCGGGTTTCGGCAAGACGCTGCAAGCGTCCTGACAATTGCATCCAGGACTCGAGCAACTTTTCGCTCGGGTGCATTGAAAATGTCTTGCCGCTGCGGGTTCGCGGGCGTTGATCTATCAGGCCATTGTCGATCATTTCACCGATGCGCCGGGTTGCTGTAGCATAGGGGACACCGGAAGCGCCGATCAGAGATGTTGGCGTGACCGTCTTGGCTTCGAGATGGCTGCGTATGAGGTGGAGCGTCATGCGAACATAAGGATCAGGCGCGAAAACACTCAGGGCATCGGACAACTCGTGCTCGAAATCCTCAAGAAACGCCACCACGTCGAGCAGTTCGGTGGTCTCGAACTGCCGGTCCGGCGGCCGTCGCGCTTCGTGTCCTCCCTTGTTGATCGAAAGCATGGTTTCGGCTCCCGCCTTGCCGATTAGGCCTTCCGCCTTTGCCAGAGGACGTCCGGCCCCGGACTGCCGCGCAGCTTTTTTCATGGCTGTCTCCATCAAGATGTTCAATTTGAGGATTTGAGGATACGGGCAAGAAAACCATTTTGGATATCAAAATATCCATTTTGAATATCTTTCAGACTCAATCGTGAGGAGCTTGTCGGCACTTTGCGGTTGTGTTTTGCATGAACGCGGCTGGAGACCGCTTCCTGATGCCGCGCTCACTGGGCAAAGGAAATGCGAAACCCACATGTGTGTGAGATTGAGATTTCGGGAGGAAACCAAATGACACTTCGTACTATGCTTACCCTGTCGACCGCGATGGCGGGCCTGGTCTTTGCAAATGCAGCCGGTGCCGCTGAGTACCGGATCGGCATCACGCAGAACAATGTCGGTGTCGACAGCTACCAGACGACCTATGACAAATCGTTCAAGGAAGCCGTCGAGGCGAATGACGCAGTGGAAGCGGTCGTTCTTGATGCAGGTGGTGATGTTGCCCGCCAGATCGCCCAGATCGAGGATCTGATCCAGCAGCAGGTTCAGGCGATCATCATCTGGCCGACCAATGGCGAGGCCGTGATCCCCGCCGTCCGTAAGGCCCACAATGCGGGCATTCCGGTCATCGTAACCAACTCGAATATTGCCGAAGCCGGCTTCGACTTCGTCAAGTCCTTCTCCGGACCGGACAACATCACGCAGGGCTCCCGCTCGGCGGAAATCATGTGCGACAAGTTCAAGGAAATGGGCATTGAAACCACCGCGCAGGTGGTCCAGATCTCGGGTCAGCCCGGCTACACCACTGCAATCGAACGCCAGAAAGGCTTCGACGACCGTCTTCCGGAAGTCTGCCCGGATGTGACGATTGTCGAAACCCAGCCAGGCGACTGGAACCGTGAGAAGTCTCAGAAGGTGATGGAAGCGTTTCTGGTAAAATACGACAAGATCGACGGTGTCTATGCCGGTGATGACAATATGGGAGTCGGGGCGCTCAATGCCGCCAAGGCAGCCGGTCGCGAGGGCATCATCTTCGTCGGCGCAACCAACTTCGCCGTCGGATATGAGGCGATGGAAAAGGGCGAATACTGGGGCTCGATCTACCAGTCTCCCGTCGATGACGCCAAGGCGGCGTTGAAAACGGCGATTGATGTTCTCGATGGCAAGGAATTGCCGTTCCTCAACTACTTCGACACACCGAAGATCACTCAGGACAATATGTCCGATTTCACCAAGCCTGTTTTCTGAGGCTGGTGGAGTTGTTCCTTCCGGGCGCGGCAGATGCCGCGTCCGGATCATTCCTGTCGTTTTTCCATGTGAGCGGGGAGGTGAGCATGGGCCGGTTATCTGGACGCTCGTGCATCGTCACGGGGGCTGCACGCGGCATTGGCCGGGCCATTGGCGAAGCGCTGCTGAGCGAAGGTGCCGACGTCTGCTTTGCCGACATCGATGGTGACAAGGCGGGTGAAGTCGCCGATCTCTACAAGAATATTGCTGAAAGCGAGGGCGGTAAGGTGACCCATGCGGCCGTTGATGTGACCAATCGCATGCAGGTCCGGGCTCTCATCGCGCACACGGTATCCGCCTTTGGAAAGATCGATGTCAAATTCAACAATGCCGGCGTGAACCGGCCGATGAACTTCCTCGATGTGACGGAAGAGAACTGGAACTTTATCATGGGTGTGAATGGTCTTGGATGCCTGATCGGCATGCAGGAGGCCGCACGCCAGATGATTGCCCAAGGCACCGGGGGCAAGATCATTAACACGGCATCGGTTGCTTCGCGGCAGGGGTTCGACAATGTCGCACCTTATTGCGCCAGCAAGTTCGCGGTTGTATCCCTGACCCAGTCGGGCGCACGCGATCTGTCGAAGCACGACATTACAGTGACCGGTTTCGCGCCGGGTGTGGTCGCGACCGAAATGTGGGAACAGGTCGATCAGGACCTTATGGAGATCGGCGCTGCGGAGCGCCCGGGACAGGCAATGGAGGATTTTGCCGCCGGGATTCTCAAGGGTCGTGTGGCTACGCCGCACGACATCACCGGAACCACGACGTTTCTGGCTTCGGCTGACAGCGATTACATGACCGGTCAGATCGTCATGATCGATGGTGGGATGGTTCTGGTCTGAGTAAGGGTTCAGACCGGTAACGGCGTGTTTTTGACGCTGAGTGCATTTTGGAATGGGAGGCAGGACACGATGGCTGGTGGCATCACCAAATCGGATATTGGCGGGCTTCTTGCCAAGCAGGGCATTTTGATTGCCTTCGTCATTTTCATGATCGGCTTCACAATCGCCAACGAGCGTTTCCTGGCGCCTGAGAATGTCATGGGCGTGGTGCGCTCCTCCGCAATTCTTGGTGTCATGGCCCTCGGGGTTACCTTCGTGGTGATCAGCGGCAATTTGGATCTGTCAGTCGGATCGATGATGTCGTTCTCAACGATTGTCGTGCTGGATCTGCATGACAAGATCGGACCCGAGTTTGCAATTCCTGCCATGTTTGTGATGACCCTTTGCCTGGGGGCCTTCATCGGGTTTCTGGTTGGTTATCTTAAGCTCAATTCGCTGATTGTGACGCTTGGCATGCTGTCTGCCATTCATGGGCTCACGCTGACCTATTCGGGCGGCAAGAACATGGACATCGCCAACAAGGGCGAAACCTGGTTCGCGGTCTTTGGGCAGGGCAGTGTTCTGGGGATTCCAGTCCCGATCCTGATCTTCGGACTGCTGGCGGCGCTGCTCGGAATGGTGCTTGGGAAAACGCCTTTCGGACGAAAGGTCTATGCCGTGGGCGGCAATGGTGTGGCAGCCACCTTCTCCGGCATTCCCCGGGCGAGGGTCGTTTTTACCTGTTATCTGCTCTCTTCCTTGTGTGTTGCCACTGCCGGCCTCATTCAGGCGAGCCGGAGCATGGGAAGCCAGAACACCGTGGGCCAGGGGCTGGAGCTCGAGGTCCTGGCTGCTGTCATTCTCGGTGGTGCATCGCTTCTCGGCGGCTCCGGCACGATCTTCAAGACAATCATTGGCGTGTTGATCCTCGGCTTCATACAGAACGGCCTGCTGCTGGTTGGCCTGCAGTTTTACGCGCAGTATGTGGTCACTTGGGTCATCATCATTCTGGCCGTTTGGCTCGACATTGCGGCCAAGCGTGGCCGCCTGTTGTCACCCATCGCGTGAGGTCGGACTGATGCAGAACGAATCCCGCACCAGACTGTTCAAGAAGGGCGCCATATGGGGTTTCATCCTGTTCGAGCTCGCGTTCTTCTCGATCGCCGGGAGTTACCTCTCGGTCTCGGAAAGCGCCTTCATGGATGTCGACAACATGCTGCTGTTGCTCAAACAGTCGGCGCCCATCGGCATTATCGCACTGGGCATGACGATCATCATGGTCAATGGCAACATCGACCTGAGCGTTGGGGCAACCTACGCGCTTGCGGCAATCGTGATGCTGGACAGCATGACCTGGCCGGTCTTTGGCGGCCTCGGTGATTGGGTGATCCCGATATCCTGGATTCTGGCTCTTCTCACGGGCGTTTTGCTTGGCGCCGTCAATGGCCTCATTGTCTGGAAAACCGGGGTCGATGCCTTCATCGTCACTCTGGGTTCAATGCTGGGCTACCGCGGGCTTGTGTTCATGTACAATGGCGAACAGCCGACGTCGCAGCTCAACTGGACCCTTGTTGATTTCGCCGAAGCACAGTTCCTCGGTCTGCACACGGCAACTTGGTTCTTGCTGGCCGTCGTCGCTGGTCTGTGGTTCCTGATGAACCGCACGGTTCATGGCCGCAATGCCTATGCCATTGGGGACAATCGGGAGGCTGCGGTCAACGCGGGAATTCGTGTCGGTCCGCATATGATGATCAACTTCATGCTGATCGGTTTTTTGGCAGCACTCTCTGCGGCGGTGTTCTACTCGGAAAGCGGCTCGGTCAATCCCAATGATGGTGAACTGTTCGAGCTCTGGGCCATCACGGCTGTGGTGCTCGGCGGCACCAAGCTGACCGGGGGGTCCGGGTCGATCATCTCCACGCTTGGCGGCGTCATTGCCATTCAGCTCTTGCGCAAGGGATTGGGCTATATCGGCGCAGGCACGGAGACGGTCAATCTGGTCATCGGCCTGATCCTGATCGCGGTGTTGTTCCTTGATCGCCAACTCAACATCAAGGCCAAGGGGGAGTTGAAGGTATGAGCAAAAAAGCTTCTGAATTGGCGCCTGCACTTAGGCTTGAAAACATCGTCAAGACATTCCCCGGTGTGCGCGCGCTTGACGGTGTCTCGTTCGACGTCATGCCTGGCGAAGTGCATGCCCTGATGGGAGAAAACGGGGCTGGAAAGTCGACGCTGATGAAGGTTCTCGGCGGCATCCATCAGCCTGACAGCGGCCGCATCATTGTCAATGAAACCCCTGTAAGGATGGGCACGCCGCTCGAGGCCAAGCACAAGGGCATTGTCTTCATTCATCAGGAACTCAGCCTCGCCAAGGAACTGACGGTTGCCGAAAACATTTATCTGGGCGAATTGCCGCGCAAGCGCTTTGGCGTGGTGGATTGGCAATCCCTGTTCGACAAGACCAACCTGATTTTGCAGCGTCTCAAGGTTGGTTTTGATGCCAAGACGCAGGTTAGCGACCTGTCGATTGCCAACCAGCAGATGGTCGAGATTGCACGCGCGCTTACCCATGAAGCCAAGGCGGTGATCTTCGATGAACCGACTGCTTCACTCACGGACGCTGAGAAAGTGGTTCTGTTCGAGGTGGTTGAAGATCTGAAATCTCACGGTGTCGGCATCATCTATATCTCGCACCGGATGGAAGAAATCTTCAAGATTACCGATCGCATTTCGGTCCTGCGCGACGGTCAGTACCGCGGCACCCTGGAAACGGCAAAAACAACCGAGGAAGACGTCACCCAGCTGATGATCGGACGCAAGCTTGATCTGACGCGCCACGTCAATGACCATGAATTCGGTGATGTTGCACTAGAGGTGAAAGGGCTGTCCTGCGGCTCGCTCTACCAGAATGTCAGTTTCAACGTGAGCGCTGGAGAAGTGGTTGGCTTCTATGGCCTTGTCGGGGCCGGGCGTACGGAAATTGCCGAAACCCTGTTCGGCCTGCGAACGCCAACTGGTGGCAACATCCTGCTGGAAGGTCAGGAAGTGGAAATCACCTCCCCAATGGACGCCATCAATCTTGGCATTTCGCTGGTGCCGGAAAACCGGAAAGAACAGGGACTCGTCCTCGGCATGAATTGCCGTGACAACATGACCCTGCCGCAGGTGAGTGATTTGACCGCCGGCCCCTTTGTGTCAGACGGTGCGGAGATCGCGATCTTCGACCTCTATCACGACAAGCTGGAGATTAAGACCCCAAGCTGGAAGCAGCTTGCGGGCAATCTTTCGGGAGGCAACCAACAGAAGATCGTTATCGGAAAATGGCTTTCCATGCATCCGAAGGTGCTTATCGTGGACGAACCGACGCGTGGAATCGATGTTGGATCCAAGTCCGAAATCCACAAACTCATCCGGGGCCTGGCTTCGCAGGGTTACGCGATCATCGTGATCTCATCGGAAATGCCCGAGGTGTTGCATGTTTCGGATCGGATCATTGCCATGTACAGCGGCCGGATCATGCGCGAATTCACCTCCGAGGAGGTCACCGAAGACAGCCTTATCCAGGCAATTTCGGGAATTGTCGCAAGCGACGAGAAAGCCGTCTGAGATGAAACTCGGCTTCGCCGGGTTGGGGCGGATGGGACGCCGAATGGCCGCAAACTGCGTCCGAGCCGGTCATGAAGTCACCGTCTGGAATCGCAGCTCCGATCCTGTCGAGCTCTTTCTGAAGGCATATGACGCGAAAGCCGCCGAGGACCCTGGCCGGCTGACTTGTCGATGCGAAGCCGTTATCACCATGCTCGCCAATGACGATGCTTCTCGTGCGGTCTATTTCGGGCCAACGGGTTTGATACAGAGCCCCGGCGCAAAGCTGTTGGTCGAAATGGGTACAATGAGTCCGGGTCTCGTTCAGGAGTTGTCGAGCGCGGCGACTGCTGCGGGTAAAGCCTTTGTTGATGCGCCGGTTTCCGGTGCCACGCAGGCCGCCGAAGATGCTCGATTGTTGATCATGGCAGGGTGCGAGCAGGATGCTCATCCGGTGCTTGCGGATGTCTTCGGATCAATGGGCCGCAAGACAATCTGGCTTGGTTCAACTGGTGCGGGCGCCGTCATGAAGTTGGCCGTCAACATGCTCATTCACGGGCTCAATCAGACTGTCTCCGAGGCTCTGACCCTGGCAGGCAGAGCCGGCATAAGCGAAAGCGACGCCTTCGATGTCATTGAAAATTCAGCCGTCGCAGCACCGATGCTTGGTTACAGGCGCGCTCACTATCTCAACGAAGCTGATCAGGACGTCTCCTTCACCCTCGACCTCGCAAAAAAGGATGTGACATTGGCTTTGGCACTGGCTGATGAACTTGGTGTCAACATGCCACAGACCCAAACCACTTTGGATGTTCTCAAGATGGCGCAGAACGATGGCTACGGCCAACGCGATATGGCATCGGTTTTTGCGTTCATGAAAGGACAAGCACGATGAAGGCGGCTCTATTCGTTGGCGGTTGGGAAGGCCACACACCAACCGATTTTGGCGATTGGTGCGAAGCCCTTTTGAAACCGCAGGGTTTCGAAGTGGTCACCCACAACACGCTTGCACCGCTGGCCGATCCCGAGGCAATGGCGGATGTCGATCTGATCGTTCCAATATGGTCAAGCGCACGCTCGTCACATCAGGACGAGTTTGGCAATATCACCCGGGAGGAAGAGCTAGGCCTGCTGAAACTGATTGCGGATGGTTGCGGGATCGCAGGCTGGCACGGCCATATGGGCGACGCCTTTCGTGACCACCCGAGTTATCATTTCATGATTGGCGGGCAGTTTGTCGCTCATCCGCCGGGTTGGCCGGACAACCCGGTGCCCTCGGATGATTTCATAGACTACGACGTGACCATTACCCGGCCCGATGACCCGATCGTCAAAGGCATCAAGAGCTTCAGATTGCATTCCGAGCAATATTACATGCTGGTCGATCCATCCAATGAGGTTTTGGCAACCACCACTTTTTCCGGCGATCATCTGTGGTGGATTGAAGGCACCGTCATTCCTGTCGTCTGGAAGCGACGCTGGGACAAGGGCCGGGTGTTCTACTGCTCGATCGGCCACACGCTCGATGACCTGAAAGTGCCGCAGGTGACGGAAATCATCAGGCGCGGAATGCTGTGGGCCGCAAGGAAGGCTGGGGTGTCAAGCTAAAGCGTGTCGGATCTATTATGCCTCATAGCCTGCGGCCTTGAAGGGTTTCGACATTCAATGACAGAGAATAGGCTTACGATTTCGCCGAATGCAGTCAACGCTGGATATGTTGTTTGTTGGATTCTGACGGAACGTTGCTTCTATTTCTGGTGCCGCAAACTCAAAATCCGGTCATAAGTTCCATAATAAAGCTTATGCGAGCACATCCTATAGCAGCTATTTAGTAATGCGACAGTTGGGCCCGTTAGAGATGCGACAGTTTTCGCCCTTCTAGCTGGTCAAGTTCAACGCTGGAAGGAAGATTGGGCTCTGAGGCCACGTGCTGATGGAGTTGCCATGTCTTGTTTGATCACCATGTCGCAGAAAGAGCTGAACCGGCTGGAAGCGGTTCAAAAGATCAAGGATCGAAGGTTGAGTATCATTCGGGCGGCAGAGATGCTGGGGCTGAGCCGAAGCCAGATGCATCGGCTGTTGCAGGCTTATGAGCGTGACGGCGCACCCGGTCTTGTGTCGCGCAAACGCGGCCAGCCCAGCAACCGGCGTCATAGCGACGAGTTTCGCAACGCCGTGCTTGATCTGATACGCGAGCGCTATCACGATTTCGGCCCGACACTGGCGCGCGAGAAGCTCATTGAGCTGCACCGGATTGCCATTGGCAAAGAGACTTTGCGACAATGGATGACGGAGGCCGGAATCTGGACATCACGGCGCGAGCGCAAGCAGCGCATCTACCAGCCGCGCGCACGTCGCGATTGTTTGGGCGAACTGGTTCAGATCGATGGATCGCATCACTGGTGGTTCGAGAACCGGGGGCCAAAATGCGCCCTGCTCGTCTATATTGACGACGCGACCGGCAAACTGCTTCACCTGCGCTTTGCGCCGTCCGAGAACACGTTCGATTATCTCCTGGCGACAAAGGCCTATCTGGAAGAATGGGGAAAGCCGATAGCTTTTTACAGTGACAAGCACGGGGTTTTCCGCTCGACGCACGCATCAGAGAAAGACCGGACGAGCGGCCTGACGCAATTCGGCCGCGCACTTTACGAACTTAACATCGACATCATCTGCGCCAACACACCACAGGCCAAAGGCCGTGTGGAACGGGCGAACCGCACTTTGCAGGATCGGCTGGTTAAGGAATTGAGGCTGCGCGGCATCAGCACGCTTGACGACGCGAATGCATTTGCGCGGCGTTGGTGCGCGGATCAGCTAATGAGCGGAGCTCGCTCTTTGATGGGTCCGGTTATTTGGCGGCTCCCGCCGATGCTCGGCGTTGAGCGGATTTCGGGCGTCCGCAGGCGAGCATTCGGTTAAGAATGGCGACGCTGATCGCAGCTTCTGTCTGCTGCGCAAGGAATGACCGAGCACGCAAACGCTGTCCAATGACGCCCTTGTATCGACCCATCGCGGTTTCAACCAAAGCTCGTTTGCCATAGCCGGTGGATGCCTGCCATTTCAGTCGGCCCTCTGCTTGCATGGATGCTATGTGGTCGTCTCTCTGGCAGCATGCGTGGGCTTTGGGATGTTCAACCGCGTTCGAGCGCGGAGGGATGACGACCCTTACGCCTGGACTGTGACGTAGCACCGCGTCGTAGGATGGATGGCCATCATAAGCTCCATCGGCAGTGAACTGGTCGATCTCATCATCGATCTGATCCAGCAATGGCTGCACCTGCGAGGCGTCGCCTGTTTCCTGATCGGTCAGGCTATGGGCAATGATCTCGCCACTGTCGGCGTCAACAGCCAGATGCAGCTTTCCCCAGCTGCGCCGGGACTTTACGCCGTGTTTTTCTTCCAGCCATTGGCCCGCGCCATAGATCTTCAGCCCGGTGCTGTCGACCAGAACGTGAATGGGGCCACTCGCCACATGCTGGTGGCCCTTGCTTCTGGCCGATGGCTTCCAGGTTCTGGCCCGTCGGCTGAGCGTGGTGTGATCGGGCACGGCAAAATCCAATCCCATCATGTCAAGCACCGAACTCAGAAGCCCTTCGCTTTGGCGCAACCGTAATCCGAATACCATGCCCAACGTCAACGTAGTTTCGATCGCCAGGTCAGAGTAACGCGGCTGGCCACCACGCGTCTTGCGACGTGGGGCTGCCCAGCCCGCCAACGCCTCCGGCGTTATCCAAAGGGTCAGGCTGCCACGGCGGCGAAGGCCCGCCTCATACTCCGCCCAGTTCGTCACTTTGAACTTCATCTTGCCGATATGATGGCGGCGGGCGGAGTTGTGCTTATGCGGCATACGGGACCAATCAAGCTAATTTTCGATCCCCGCCGCATAGATACAAAACGTTGAAATTTGATCCCTGCACCAATGCCAAGGGTAACCGCATTCCCGGTCTGAGGGAGATCGATCCCGAAGAGGCAGCGATCATTCAGGAGATTTTCCGGGAATATGCCCGCGGGCGCTCTCCGATCCAGATCGCCGAAGAACTCAACAGGAGAGGCGTGCCCGGACCACGTGGCCTCAAATGGCGCGACACGGCCATTCGCGGACATGTCGACCGTGGCACGGGCATCCTCAACAACGAGGCCTATCGTGGACGCCTGATCTTCAACCGGCGCAAGTTCCGCAAGAACCCGAAGACCGAGAAGCGCGAAGCCCGTATGAACAGTGAGAGCAGCTGGATCATCGTCGATGTCCCGGAACTCAGGATCATTGATGATGCGCTCTGGGACAGGGTCAAGCAGCGCCAGATTGCAGTCCGGGACAATTACGAAGCGACCACCACGAACAAGCTGAACCGGACACACCGCCCGAGCTATCTGCTCAGCGGCATCCTGCGCTGCGCCCATTGTGGCGGCCCCTATGCGATTTCAGGGAAAGATCGCTACAGCTGCACGAACCGAGGCAAGAAGCTGCCGCTCGATCACCTTGACGGAAGCGTCTGTACCAACACCAAGACCATCAGCCGGCAGGAGTTGGAAGACCGGGTGCTGACTTGTATCCCGAACGCGCTCTGGAACCTGGTCAACATCGAGACCGTGATTGCCGCCACCAAGGAAAGCGTAGCTGCGCGACAGGCAAAGGCCGGCAACAGCATCCCCGCGCTTGAACAGCAGATTGCCGCCAGGCAACAGGAGCAGAAGACGATCCTCAAACAGATCGCCGATCGCATCCAGGCCAACCGACCTGCTATCGCAAGCCTCGACGACATGGTCGATGAGCTTGAGGTCAAGATTGCTGGCCTCCGACAGGAACTGGAAGTGGCCAGGACCACCAAGCCGGTCAATCTGGCGGACGACGTCACCGCGGAAATGGTCGAACGCGTGATCAATGCGCTGATGTACTATTTGCGGGAGCACGCCGATACCGAGACCAAGCAGCCATTCGTGAACATCATTCGCGGGCTGATCCAGCAAGTCGTGATCGGTCCGGCCGAACACGGCAACGGCGTCGAACTTTACGTCCATGGTGCTATCGTGAGCATTCTGGCAACGATGGACACGATCAAGGCGATGGAAGCGGAGTTCCGGACGGCTCAGGAATACGAGTTCCACAACCTGATCGACAAGGGCGTTCTCGACACGGAGGCCAAACGCAAAAAATTCCTCGCGCTGTGTGCGGAGGAACTTGAGGGTAAGCGCCTTGAATGGAAGGACTTACAAGTTTCGGTGGTTGCGGGGGCAGGATTTGAACCTGCGACCTTCAGGTTATGAGCCTGACGAGCTACCGGGCTGCTCCACCCCGCGTTAAGTTCTGAGCGCTCCGGGATCTGCCCGGATTTTTTTGCTTTGCCGGTCCTCGGAGCGATGCTCCTGCGGGTCGGCGGGGGCTGCTCCATGCCCCGCGTTAAGTTCTGAGCGCTCCGGGATCTGCCCGGATTTTTTTGCCGGCCTTGGGAGCGTTGCTCCCTGGGTTTCGGCGGGGCTGCTCGGGCCCTTGGGTTGCCTTGATGATTACTCAAGGCGTTCAAAGCAAAAACGGGCCGCGATATGCGACCCGCGGCGGTTCCAATTTTCGTAATGTGAGAAGATTTTGTTGCGCTTTGCAGACCTGGCAGCGACCTACTCTCCCGCGTCTTAAGACGAAGTACCATCGGCGCTGGGGCGTTTCACGGCCGGGTTCGGAATGGGACCGGGTGCAGCCGCCCCGCCATAACCACCAGGTCGGCAAAGCGCAACATTTTTACTGGCCAATGCAGCTTGTCCTGCTCGTTGCCTCGCAGGGCGCATTGGCTGACCATGTTCTAAGACAGAACATTTCAGTAAATCTGTATGAGAAGCTGGCGGGCGGCTAACCCTTTGTCTTTGAACACGTCTGTTTTGTCTTCACGCTGCCGCAATCTGACGATTGCTGCGCTGCAGACGGCGCGCCAAATGATTGGCGACGGGAACTTGCCCTTGCGAAGCGATGCTTCGAATTTCTTTCCCCTGATAGATCAGGGACAAGGAACCAGAGCAAAGCTCTGCAAGCGCGACTGCGCGCCGGCCACTTTTGGCCGCCCCGTCCGGAGGATAGTCACGTTAGTGACGCTCATCCGTGAGGACATGTCATTGTTGAAGTGCTTTGCACTTCAAGATGAGCACAAGCAATGAGAACGATCAAGCCGATCGAGCTATTAGTACTGGTAAGCTTCACACATTACTGCGCTTCCACACCCAGCCTATCAACGTGGTAGTCTTCCACGACTCTCAGGGAATACTCGTTTTTAGGTTGGTTTCCCGCTTAGATGCCTTCAGCGGTTATCCATTCCGTATATAGCTACCCTGCTATGCCGTTGGCACGACAACAGGTCCACCAGAGATACGTCCATCCCGGTCCTCTCGTACTAGGGACAGATCCTATCAATATTCCTACACCCACGGCAGATAGGGACCGAACTGTCTCACGACGTTCTGAACCCAGCTCACGTACCGCTTTAATTGGCGAACAGCCAAACCCTTGGGACCTGCTCCAGCCCCAGGATGCGATGAGCCGACATCGAGGTGCCAAACAACCCCGTCGATATGGACTCTTGGGGGTCATCAGCCTGTTATCCCCGGCGTACCTTTTATCCGTTGAGCGATGGCCCTTCCACGCGGGACCACCGGATCACTATGACCGACTTTCGTCTCTGCTCGACTTGTCAGTCTCGCAGTCAGGCAGGCTTATGCCATTGCACTCGACGACCGATTTCCGACCGGTCTGAGCCTACCATCGCGCGCCTCCGTTACTCTTTCGGAGGCGACCGCCCCAGTCAAACTACCCACCATACACTGTCCCGGACCCGGATAACGGGCCGCGGTTAGACATCCACGAAGATAAGGGTGGTATTTCAAGGATGGCTCCACGCGAGCTGGCGCCCACGCTTCAAAGCCTACCACCTATCCTACACATGCCTTGGCGAATGCCAGTGTAAAGCTATAGTAAAGGTGCACGGGGTCTTTCCGTCTGACCGCAGGAACCCCGCATCTTCACGGGGAATTCAATTTCACTGAGTCTGCGTTGGAGACAGCGGGGAAGTCGTTACGCCATTCGTGCAGGTCGGAACTTACCCGACAAGGAATTTCGCTACCTTAGGACCGTTATAGTTACGGCCGCCGTTTACCGGGGCTTCGATTCAAAGCTTGCACCTCTCCTCTTAACCTTCCGGCACCGGGCAGGCGTCAGGCCCTATACGTCGTCTTGCGACTTCGCAGAGCCCTGTGTTTTTGATAAACAGTCGCTACCCCCTGGTCTGTGCCACCCTCATCTGCTTGCGCAGAAAAGGGTCACGCTTCTTCCGAAGTTACGCGTGCAATTTGCCGAGTTCCTTCAACGCAGTTCTCTCAAGCGCCTTGGTATTCTCTACCTGACCACCTGTGTCGGTTTCGGGTACGGTCTATACGGTGGAGCTATTTCCTGGAACCTCTTCGCTGCACCTCCAATCCAATAAGGAGATACAACACACGAGATCCGTCACTACCACCAGGCCCACGATTATTAACGTGGTTCCCATCGACTACGCCTTTCGGCCTCGCCTTAGGGGCCGGCTAACCCTGCTCAGATTAACTTTAAGCAGGAACCCTTGGTCTTTCGGCGAGGGAGTCTCTCACTCCCTTTATCGTTACTCATGTCAACATTCGCACTTCCGATACCTCCAGGAGCCCTCACGGGTCTCCCTTCACAGGCTTACGGAACGCTCCGCTACCACGTGCAGTAAACTGCACATCCTCAGCTTCGGTGCATGGCTTTAGCCCCGGTACATTTTCGGCGCAAGACCCCTTATTTAGACCAGTGAGCTGTTACGCTTTCTTTAAATGATGGCTGCTTCTAAGCCAACATCCTGGTTGTTTTGGGAGTCTCACATCCTTTCCCACTTAGCCATGACTTGGGGACCTTAGCTGGAGGTCAGGGTTGTTTCCCTCTTCACGACGGACGTTAGCACCCGCCGTGTGTCTGCCGACTAGTACTCCTCGGTATTCGGAGTTTGGTTAGGATCAGTAAGACGGTGAGTCCCCATAGCCCATCCAGTGCTCTACCCCCGAGGGTATTCGGTCGACGCTCTACCTAAATAGATTTCGCGGAGAACCAGCTATCTCCGAGTTTGATTGGCCTTTCACCCCTAACCACAAGTCATCCCAATCTATTGCAACAGATGCGGGTTCGGTCCTCCAGTTGGTGTTACCCAACCTTCAACCTGCTCATGGCTAGATCACTCGGTTTCGGGTCTAATGCAACAAACTAATCGCCCTATTAAGACTCGCTTTCGCTGCGCCTACACCTATCGGCTTAAGCTTGCTTGCTGCACTAAGTCGTTGACCCATTATACAAAAGGTACGCCGTCAGGCTTACGCCCTCCGACTGCTTGTAGGCATCCGGTTTCAGGTACTATTTCACTCCCCTTGTCGGGGTGCTTTTCACCTTTCCCTCACGGTACTTGTTCACTATCGGTCATGCACGAGTACTTAGGCTTGGAGGGTGGTCCCCCCACGTTCAGACAGGATTTCACGTGTCCCGCCTTACTCTAGGACATGACTAAGGATTACGTGTACGGGGCTATCACCCACTACGGCCCGACTTTCCAGACGGTTCCACTTTACTTAATCATGCCACTGGCCTGGTCCGCGTTCGCTCGCCACTACTTACGGAGTCTCGGTTGATGTCCTTTCCTACGGGTACTTAGATGTTTCAGTTCCCCGCGTTCGCTTCTTACCCCTATGTATTCAGGATAAGATACCTTGTAACGATACCTAGAAAGATAAGATGTTCTTGACGAACACCTTAGTTTTCCTAGGCATCTAAGGTGGGTTTCCCCATTCGGAAATCGTCGGATCAAAGCTTATTCGCAGCTCCCCGACGCTTATCGCAGCGTATCACGTCCTTCATCGCCTGTGCATGCCAAGGCATCCACCGAATGCCCTTTTGACGCTTGATCGTTCTCATTGCCAATGCCCATCCCTATTTGGTTGTTTTGACAAACCTTCCTTCTCCGCAAAGCGGACAAGGGTGCCAAAACGACCCTGCTCACCACCGAAGCGGAAAGCACCGAAAGGCCCCAACCCTTGCAAGGATCAGAACCCATCAAAAAACCCGGCCGCCTTTTACAACCAGGTCATGTCGGATGTCATCGACGTGTTCGGACCCTGCTTATGAGATGAACGCGCCGGCGCTCATCAAGCATGGGTCCTTAAGACCAGCTTCTCGAGATCTGTCCGGTGGCGCGCGGTCAGGCAACGCCAATCAGATCACCCGACACATGAAGCAAGCTTCATGCACAGACAATCCAGCTGACAGGCTATCCTATCTACCTCCAGACCCTCGTCCAATCTCAAGCCGGCTAGGCAATCAAAGGGACTCAATCGGGCCTGGGCTCGAACATGACCGCGGGTTGCGGTCACACCTGGAAGCCTCCAGACAAAATCTTCTCTTTACGATGTATCAGAACAGGCGCAGGGCCGAAGCCATGCGCAATTTGTGTATTTCTCCAAAGGATAACGTGGTTCAGACAGCTTCGCGCTCTCGGCGCTTGCTGCGCAAACGCGTGGCCCGCCAACGTCGTGTCCGCTTGCGCGGAACGACTTGGTGGAGC